>NZ_JBJDQT010000048.1:0-32192 GCF_044903565.1 Streptomyces sp. NPDC004065
GGAACGGACGCTTCCTTCGTACTCACCCTCTCGGGCTTTCCTCCGGGCGCTTCCCTTCGGTGTTTCCGACTCTATCAGATCTTTCCGATCCGATTCCCAGTCGGGGGGTTTGCCTTTGGCTTTCGGACTTCCGTCCGTCGGCCTTTCGACATTCACTACGTTAGCCGATTCCCGGACCGATTCATAATCGGCCTCCGCGAGTTCGAATTCGGGCATGCGCGCACGCCACGATCGACCCCGCTGAGGGGTGTTCGGTAGGTAGTGGGTTGGCCGCTCCGGCTGCAGGCGATCGCCGTACCCGGTTCAGCGGCTTGGGCTACGTTACGCACCTTCGGGGTGCGAGTCAACTTCGACGGCGCCGCGGCACGTGGGCCCGGTACGGGCTCACCGTCGGGTCGTCGGCCACCCAGTAGCGCCACGGGTGGACGTCCCCGTCGCCGCCCTCGCCGGCCACTCCCGTCCGCGGGCCGTTGCACACCTGGTGGGAGGGGACGGGGCTGCCGGTCAGCACCCGTAGCGGGGTGTCCCCGGCGGCGCAGGCGTCGGTCCCGTCCAGGGCGCGGTCGACGCCGAGGGCGGTGGCGAGACGTGCCGGCCCCTTGGCCAGTTCCTTGTCGTTGCGGGCCGAGGGCCGGCGGACCCGGGCCAGCTCGGCGCCCTCGACTATCTCGCCGGCCCGGAGCAGGACCCCGCTCGCCCGTCCCACGGGTCCGCACACCAGGTTCATGCAGTGCCACATGCCGTAGGTGAAGTAGACGTACACATGACCGGGCGGACCGAACATCACGCCGTTGCGGGCCGTGCGGCCGCGGTAGGCGTGGGAACCGGGGTCGTTCGCGCCGTCGTAGGCCTCGACCTCCGTCAGGCGCAGTGCGATCGGTCCGTCGGGCGTCGTACGGACCAGGACACGGCCGAGGAGGTCGGGGGCGACCTCGAGGACGGGGCGGTCGAAGAACTCCCTGGGCAGGGGCGTACGGTCCGGGGGCGCGATCATGGCTTCCGAGCCTAGCCCAGTCGGGCGTGTGTCAAGGGCTGGTCAGGATGTCCGTCGCTTGCCAGGGTGTGGGCGCGGAACCGGTCACGGCCGGATCGCGTTTGTAGGGATCAAGGGTCCACACGTAAAGGGAGAGCCATGGCGTTCAAGAAGCTGCTCGCGAGCCTCGGCGCGGGCGGGGCGTCGGTCGAGACGGTCCTGCACGAGGTCAACGTCGTGCCGGGCGGGGTCGTCCAGGGCGAGGTGCGGATCCAGGGCGGGTCCGTCAACCAGAACATCGAGGGCTTGTCGGTGGGCCTGCAGGCGCGGGTCGAGGTGGAGAGCGGCGACCAGGAGTACAAGCAGGACATCGAGTTCACCAAGGTCCGGCTGGGCGGGGCGTTCGAGCTGCAGGCCGGGGCCGTGCACGCGGTGCCGTTCGGTCTGGAGATCCCCTGGGAGACGCCCGTCACGATGATCGACGGGCAGCCGCTGCGCGGCATGAACATCGGGGTGACCACGGAGCTGGCCATCGCCCGTGCGGTGGACTCCGGTGACCTGGACCCGATCAACGTGCACCCGCTGCCGGCGCAGAAGGCCATCCTGGACGCGTTCATCCAGCTCGGCTTCCGGTTCAAGAACGCGGACATGGAGCGCGGTCACATCCGCGGGACGCGCCAGCGGCTGCCCTTCTACCAGGAGATCGAGTTCTACCCGCCGTCGCAGTACCGCGGTCTGAACCAGGTCGAGTTGAGCTTCGTGGCCGACGAGCACGCGATGGACGTCGTGCTGGAGATGGACAAGAAGCCGGGTCTGTTCAGCGAGGGCAGCGACACGTTCCGCTCGTTCCAGGTGGGCCTGGAGGACTACCAGGGGACCGACTGGGCGGCATATCTGCACCAGTGGATCGCCGAGGTCGGCAGTAAGCGGAACTGGTTCTAGGCTCGGGAACCGGTGATCCCGTCGGCAAGGGATCACGTCGTATCCGATCAGGAGGTACCGAGGTGACCGAGCTCAAGAGGCGGCCGCTCCCCCACGACTTCCATCCGCCCGTGCCGTCCTTCACGGTCACGAGCGACGACGTCCAGGAGGGGGCGACGCTCAAGGACGCTCAGGTCCGCGCGGGGGGGAACACCTCGCCGCACCTGCGCTGGTCCGGTTTCCCGCCCGGGACCAAGAGCTTCGCCGTGACGTGCTTCGACCCGGACGCCCCCACGGGCAGCGGGTTCTGGCACTGGGTGCTGTTCGACATCCCGGCCTCGGTGACGGAGCTGCCGGCGGGTGCGGGCAGCGACGGGTTCGAGGGGCTGCCCGAGGGCGCCGTGCACGCGCGCAACGACTACGGGACGAAGGACTTCGGGGGTGCCGCGCCGCCGCCCGGGGACGGCCCGCACCGGTACGTCTTCACGGTGTACGCGGTCGACCAGGAGAAGCTGGGTCCGGACTCGGACGCCTCTCCGGCGGTGGTCGGGTTCAACCTGCGGTTCCACACGCTGGCGCGCGCCCAGCTGATCGGTGTGTACGAGAACCCCGCCGAGAGCTGACGTGCGCGCCGGCGCCCGCCGCGCAAAGTGACGTTCATGGAACGTTTGCCCGCCTCTGGTCTTGGAAGTGATCGGAGGCGGGCATTTTTTATTGCGTTGTCCATCCCGGCGCGCCCGTCCAGAGTTGATCCGAGCCCGCCAGGGGGTGGGCAGGTGCACAGGGAGGTGGGCTGGTATGCGCGACACGCTGGTTCTCAACGCGAGCTTCGAGCCGCTGTCCACGGTGACGCTGAACCGAGCCGTCGTTCTGGTGCTGCAGGACAAGGCCGTCGTCGAGCAGGCCCACCCCGAGCTGCGGATGCGGGGGGCCGCGGTGGACATACCGGCGCCACGGGTGATCAGGCTCTGCAGATACGTACGGGTGCCGTTCCGAAGACGAGCGCCGTGGTCGAGGCGGGGTGTGCTGGTGCGCGACCGGCACCGGTGCGCGTACTGCGGACGGCGGGCGACCACGGTGGACCACGTGGTGCCGCGGTCGCAGGGCGGGCAGGACACCTGGCTGAACACGGTGGCCTCGTGTGCGGAGGACAACCACCGCAAGGCGAACCGGACTCCGGAGGAGGCGGGGATGCCGCTGCTGCACCGGCCCTTCGAGCCGACGCCGGCGGACGCGATGCTGCTCGCCCTCGGGCACGACGACCTGGCGGTGCTGCCCGGGTGGCCGGCACCGGAGGCCGCCTGACCTGCCCCGGGGCGGTCCGGCTGCCGGAGGCCGCCCGGCCTGCCTTCTCGGCCGGTCGTGCGGTTCCCCGCGCCTCTGACAGGCGCGGGGAACCCTCTTGCCTGGCGGTCCGTCAGTCGATGGTGGGCTTTTCCCGGCGCTCCGTGCCGCCGCTGTTGCCCGAGGAGCTGCCGCCGCCCGAACCTCCGCCCAGGGGGCCGAAGTTCCCGACGGCGCCGGACAGGCCCTTGAGGGCGTCGCCGATCTCGCTGGGCACGATCCAGAGCTTGTTGGCGTCGCCCTCGGCGATCTTGGGGAGCATCTGGAGGTACTGGTAGGAGAGCAGCTTCTGGTCGGGGTCGCCGGCGTGGATGGCCTCGAAGACCGTACGGACCGCCTGGGCCTCGCCCTCGGCACGCAGGGCGGCGGCCTTGGCCTCGCCCTCGGCCCGCAGGATCTGGGACTGCTTCTCGCCCTCGGCGCGCAGGATCTCCGACTGCCGGACACCTTCGGCCTGGAGGATGGCGGCGCGCTTGTCCCGGTCGGCGCGCATCTGCTTCTCCATCGAGTCCTGGATGGAGGTCGGGGGCTCGATGGCCTTCAGCTCCACGCGGTTGACGCGGATGCCCCACTTGCCGGTGGCCTCGTCGAGGACGCCGCGCAGGGCCGCGTTGATCTCCTCGCGGGAGGTCAGGGTGCGCTCCAGGTCCATGCCGCCGATGATGTTGCGCAGGGTGGTGACGGTGAGCTGCTCGATGGCCTGGATGTAGCTGGCGACCTCGTAGGTCGCGGCACGGGCGTCGGTCACCTGGTAGTAGATGACGGTGTCGATGTTGACGACCAGGTTGTCCTGGGTGATGACCGGCTGCGGCGGGAACGGCACGACCTGTTCCCGCAGGTCGATCCGGTTGCGGATGGTGTCGATGAACGGGACGACGATGTTGAGGCCCGCGTTCAGTGTCCGTGTGTAGCGGCCGAAGCGCTCCACGATGGCGGCGCTCGCCTGCGGGATGACTTGGATCGTCTTGATCAGGGCGATGAAGACCAACACCACCAGAATGATCAGGACGATGATGACCGGTTCCATCGTCGGCTCCCCGTACCCCTTCTCCGCCTCGGCGCTTGTCGAAGATCTTGTGGCTGTCCGCCTGTTGAGGATCTTGCTGCTCGAGTCTGACAGACCGTCGCGTGCCTCGTGGGGTGTTCGGTGCAGTTCCGCTGACCAGCCCTGGGCGCGCGGTCACATGACGATGGCGGTGGCCCCCTCGATGTCCACCACGTCGACTTCCTCCCCCACTTCGAAGGTGCGGCCGGTGTCCAGGGCGCGCGCCGACCAGACCTCGCCGGCCAGCTTGATGCGCCCGCCGGTGCCGTCGACCCGTTCGAGCACGACGGCCTGTTTGCCCTTCAGGGCGTCAATGCCCGTGGCCAGTCCGGGGCGTTGCCGGTTGTGCCGGTAGGCGATGGGCCGGACGACGGCGATGAGGGCGACCGAGACGACGACGAAGGCGAGCACCTGCATGACGATGCCGAGGCCGAGGCCGGCGACGACCGCCGCGGCCACGGCGCCCACCGCGAACATGCCGAACTCCGGCATCGCGGTGACCACGAGCGGGATTCCGAGCGCTGCCGCGCCGACCAGCCACCACACCCACGCGTCGATGTCGTTCACATGGTCATGGTAGGGCCGTAGGCGTACGGCGGACAGGGCGCGACGGGGGCGTCAGGAGAGCGGGAGGCCCTGGGCGGTCCAGCGGTCGCCGACCTGCTCGACGACGAGCGGCAGCCCGAAGCAGTGGGAGAGGTTGCGGGAGGTGAGTTCGAGCTCGAGGGGGCCGGCGGCGAGGACCCTGCCCTGGCGGATCATCAGGACGTGGGTGAAGCCGGGGGCGATCTCCTCGACGTGGTGGGTGACCATGATCATCGACGGGGCGATGGGGTCGCGGGCGAGCCGGCCGAGGCGGCGGACCAGGTCCTCGCGCCCGCCGAGGTCTAGGCCGGCGGCGGGCTCGTCGAGCAGCAGCAGCTCGGGGTCGGTCATCAGGGCCCGGGCGATCAGGGTGCGCTTGCGCTCGCCCTCGGAGAGCGTGCCGAACCTGCGGTCGAGGTAGTCGCTCATGCCGAGGCGGTCGAGGAAGGCGCGGGCGCGCTGCTCGTCGACGTCCTCGTACTCCTCCTGCCAGCCGGCGGTCATGCCGTAGGCGGCGGTCAGCACGGTCTGCAGGACGGTCTGGCGCTTGGGGAGCTTCTCCGCCAGGGCGATGCCGGCCACGCCGATGCGGGGGCGGAGCTCGAAGACGTCGGTGCCGGGCCTGCCGAGGGTCTCGCCGAGGATGGTGGCGGTGCCCTTGGTGGGGAAGAGGTAGCTGGAGGCGACGTTCAGGAGAGTGGTCTTGCCGGCGCCGTTCGGACCGAGGATGACCCAGCGCTCGCCCTCCTTGACCGACCAGGAGACCTGGTCCACCAGAGCCCGGCCCTCCCGGACCACGGATACGTCCTGAAGCTCCAGAACATCGCTCATGAGCGCGTTGTCTCCCCTTGCAGTGTGCCGCCGGTCTCGGCTGTCGCGTACGCCTGTGGCTGGGTCCGCCGCGCCGGTGGGCGCAGCCCTCAACGAATCTACGCCACGAGATGGGCGGGCCGTTCCATCGGTCCGGTCCTTAGGGTGGGTGCATGCTCTCGGAACCGCGCTCCGGCCGCCTGGCCGCTTGGGGAAATGCCCTGTTGTCCGGACTTGTCTCGCCGGACGACGCCGTGCTGGCGATCGTCGGGGACGATGCCGTCCATCGGGTGGAGGGTCTGCCCGGCGAGCCGGGCGCGGTCGGGCTGACGCTCGCCCTGGGGCGGCTGCGGGGGCTCGGGGTGACCGCGCTGCGGGTGGCGCTGCCCGCACCGGGGCATCCGCTGGGGCTGAGCGGTCCGCCGGAGTTCAACGCGCGCGCGATGGAGGCCGAGGAGGCGGTGGTCTGTCACGGGGCGGCCTACGGCCTGGTGCCGGAGGTGGCGGAGGCCGGGCCGGAGGGTGACGTGCACACCGAGGTGGTGTGGCGGGTGCTGCCGGTGCGGGAGGCGCCCGGCGCCGACGTGCCGTCGCTGGGCGAGGCCGAGCGCGAGCTGGCGGAGGCGCTGCGGGACGCGACCCAGATGCTGTCGCGGCTGGACGTGGCCGGCTCGGGGCCGGTCGCGGAGGCGGCGATCGACGCGTACCGGGCGCGGGCCGAGCGGGGGCGGCAGGTGCTGGCGCCGGGGTATCCGGCGCGGGCCGTACGGGTGCTGGAGCTGGCACAGCGGGTGGGGCTGCTGATCGCGCTGGCGCACGAGAACGGGCACGGGGGCGCGGTGAGCGCGTCCGAGATGGCCGCGCGGGGGGAGGCGCTGCGGCCGGTGGAGCGGACGGCCCGGCGGGCGCAGGTCGCGGCGTACAACTCCGTGGTGGAGGAGCGGGAGAAAGGGGTGCGGTGAGGGTCCGCCGGGCGGCGCCGCTGCCGGGGCGGGCGGCCCCGGCAGCGCCGGTCTCCCTCCCGGTCCGTACGGCACGCACGGCCTCGGCGGCCCGACCGGTTCCCTCCGCTGCCGCGCGACTCCGGGGAACGGGTCGCTGCCGCGCGACTCCGCCGCTCATAGGGGAACAGGTCGTCGGCGCCGCTCTGCGGGGAACCGGTCGCTGCCGCCGCTCATAGGGGAAGAGGTCGTCGGCGCCCCTCGCAGGGAAGACCCGGCCCGCCGGTCTCCGGAACGGCTCGCTGCCGCCGCTCTCCCGGAAAGGTCGAGGGACGTGCCGGCGCGCGGCCGGCCGGGGCGGAGCCCCTCCCGGGGCGGGCGGCCCCGGACGCGCCGGTCCCCCGGGGGCCCAGCCCTGCCGGGGCCGGGGGCGGGGTCCCGTGGAAGGGGACCCGGCCCACCCTTCCCCCTGGGCCCGGCGCATGCTCCGTGGCGGCGGTCGATCCGGGCGACCCGTCAGCCCCGGCTGAACGCCCCGGACGACTTCGTCCACCACCCCGGAGGGGCCGACTGCTCCAGGGGGCTCCACCCCCTGCCGGGGCCTGGGCGGAGCCCCGGGGCCGGGCTCCCTCCCGCCCCTCCCCATGGGCGTGGCGCACCCGCCCAAGTGGCGGCGGACGGTCCCCGGCGACCCGTCGCCCCGGCCGGCGTCGTCCTCCCTCCGGCTTCCTCCGGTCCGGCCCGGCTGCTCGGAGGGCGCGGCCCGCCGGGGCCAGGGGCGAGGCCCCGGGACGCGACCGCGCCCGTACCCCCTCCCTGGCCCGGGGCGGCAGGTGGTGCGGGTCAGCCGGTCACGCCGTGGCGTACGGCCCACAGGGCGGCCTGGGTGCGGTCGGCCAGGTCGAGTTTCATCAGGATGTTCGACACGTGGGTCTTGACGGTCTTCTCGGAGAGCACCAGGGCCCGGGCGATCTCCCGGTTGGAGCGGCCGTCCGCGATGAGGCCGAGCACCTCCCGCTCCCGCTCGGTCAGTGAACCCGCCCGGCCCTGCCCGGAGTTGTTCTCCTCCTGGGCCAGCAGGGCGCCCGCCACCTCGGGCTGGAGCAGTATGTGGCCCGCGTGCACCGAGCGGATGGCCCCGGCGAGGGCGTCGGGGTCCACGTCCTTGTAGACGTATCCGGCGGCGCCGGCGCGCAGGGCGGGGACGACCGTGCGCTGCTCGGTGAAGCTGGTGACGATCAGCACGCGTGCGGGGTTGTCGAGCTCGCGCAGCCTGCGCAGCGCCTCGACCCCGTCCATGACGGGCATCTTGACGTCCATGAGGACGACGTCGGGCCGGAGTTCCTCGGCCCGGTCGACCCCCTCGGCGCCGTCCGCCGCCTCGCCGACGACCTCGATGTCGTCCTGCACCTCCAGGAAGGTGCGCAGGCCCCGGCGGACGACCTGGTGGTCGTCCACGAGCAGCACTCTGATTGCGTCAGCCACCGGGGACCTCCATCTCGATCGCGGTGCCCTTGCCGGGCTCCGATTCCACCGTGAGCCGGCCGCCGGCCCCGCTCGCCCGGTCCCGCATGGAGACCAGGCCGAGGTGGCGTCCCGCGCGGCGCACCGCCTTCGGGTCGAAGCCGGTGCCGTCGTCGGTGACGCGCAGGACGGCGCCGGAGCCACGGCGGTCCAGGGTGACGTCCACGTGCTCGGCGCCGGAGTGCCGCAGCGCGTTGTGCAGGGCCTCCTGGGCGACGCGCAGCAGGGCCTCCTCCTGGCCGGCCGGCAGGGCGCGGACGCCGCGGGCGGTGAAGGTGACGCGGGCGGTGTGGGCGCGGTCCAGGACCTGGATCTGGGTGCGCAGCGTGGCGACCAGGCCGTCCTCCTCGAGTGCGGCGGGGCGCAGCTCCACCACGGCGGCGCGCAGTTCGTCGGCGGCCTCGGCGGCGAGCACGGCCACCTGCTGCAGCTCGCCCTTGGCCCGTGCCGGGTCCCGGTCGACGAGGGTGGCGGCGGCCTGGGCGGTCAGGCGCAGGGAGAACAGCTTCTGGCTGACCGCGTCGTGCAGTTCGTGGGCGAGGCGGGAGCGCTCCTCGGCGATGGTCAGCTCGCGGCTGCGCTCGTACAGGCGCGCGTTGGTCAGGGCGATCGCGGCGTGCTGGGCGAGGATCGCCAGCAGTTCCTCGTCCTCCTCGGTGAAGCCGCAGGTGCCCTCGGGTTTGGGGCAGTGTTTGTTGGCGAGGAACAGCGCGCCGATGACCTCGTCGCCGTCGCGGATGGGCAGGCCCAGGAAGTCGGACATCTCGGGGTGGGCGGCGGGCCAGCCCTCGAAGCGGGGGTCCTTGCGCACGTCGGCCAGCCGCTCGGCCCTGGCCTGGCGGAGCATCGCGGCGAGGATGCCGTGCTGGCGCGGGAGGGGACCGATGGCCCGCCACTGCTCGTCGCTGATCCCGTCGACGACGAACTGGGCGAAGCCTCCGTGGTCGTCCGGGACGCCGAGGGCGGCGTACTGAGCGCCGAGCAGTTCGCGGGCCGAGGCGACGATCGTCTTCAGGACGTCGTGCACCTCGAGGTGCCTGCTCATGGCCAGCAGCGCGGAGCTCACCGCGGCGAGGCCGGACCGGGGGCCTTGACTCATGTCCTCACGGTACCGGCGGGGTGTGACGGCGCGGATCGGGCCCGGGACGGCGCCGGCCGGGGCCGCGGTCCTAGGTCCCGCGTCCCGGCCGGGTGGCCTACGGCCCGGGACGCCCGCCGGGTGGCCTACGGCCCGGGACGCCCGCCGGACGGTCTACGGCCCGGGACGCCCGCCGGGTGGCCTACGGCCCGGGACGCCCGCCGGACGGTCTACGGCCCGGGACGCCCGCCGGACGGTCTACGGCCCGGGACGCCCGCCGGGTGCCCTAGGACGAAGTGCCGCGTCGATCAGGGCCCGGCGGCGGAGGTGGCGGGGGGTGCCGCGTTCCTACGGTGGCGGCACGCCGGTCGGAGCCGGCGCACGACGACGGCGCGCGACGGGGGGCGGGCCGTCCGGACCAGGGGAAGGGTGTCATGCCGGTAGGGATCATCACGGGTGCTTCGAGAGGGCTGGGGCGGGCACTGGCCGAGGCCCTGGCCGGGCGGGGCTGGGACCTGGTGCTCGACGCCAGGGACGCGCGGGTGCTGGCCCGGGCGGCGCGCGCCGTCGCCGGGCACGGGACGCGGGTGGAGGCGCTGCCCGGGGACGTCGTGGACGCCGGGCACCGGGCGGCGCTGGTCGCCGCCGCGCGGGGGATGGGGGGTGCCGATCTGGTGGTGCACAACGCGAGCGCGCTGGGCGCGGAGCCGCTGGTGCGGCTGGCCGAGCTGCCGCCGGCGGGGCTGCGGCGGGCGCTGGAGGTGAACACGGTGGCCGCGCTGGGTCTGGTGCAGGAGGCGCTGCCGGCGCTGCGCGCCTCGGCGGCGGGCACGGTGATCACGGTGAGTTCGGACGCGGCGGTCGAGGCGTACGGGACGTGGGGCGGGTACGGGGCCTCGAAGGCGGCGCTGGACCGTCTGGCGGCCGTGCTGGCCGTGGAGGAGCCGTGGCTGCGGGTGTGGGCGGTGGATCCCGGGGACATGGCCACGGACCTGTACGCGGCGGCCGTACCGGACGACGACGCGCCGCGGCCCGCGCCGGCCACTGTGGTGCCGGCGATTCTGCGGCTGCTGGACGAGCGCCCGGCCAGCGGCCGCTACGGCGCCGCGTCCCTGCTGGGGGCGCGGTGACCCTGGCGATACGGGTGCCCGTGGAGCTGTCGGCGCGGGTACCGGCCGAGCAGCGCGGCCCCGGGCTGGACCGGGACGCCGTACGGCTGCTGGTGACGCGCGGGACGCGGGTGTCGCACCACGTGTTCGGCGGGCTGCCGGGGCTGCTGCGCCCGGGGGACGTGCTGGTGGTGAACACCTCGCCGACCCTGCCGGCGGCGGTGGACGGCGAGGTCGCGGGCGCGCGGGTGGTGGTGCACTTCTCCACGCGCGGGGACGACGGGCGCTGGGCGGTGGAGCTGAGGGACCCGGACGGCCGGGGCACCACGCGCGCGCGGGTGGAGACGGGGACGCTTGGGGAGACGGGGACGCGTGGGGAGACGGGGAGCGGGACGGGCGGCGTGCCCGCGCGGAGCGGGCGGGCGGCGGGCGGGCCGGCCGGGACGGAGGTGGTGCTGCCCGGGGAGGTGCGGCTGGTGCTGGAGGAGCCGCTGAGCGCGCGTGGCGGGCGGCTGTGGTGGGCGCGGGTGCGGGGGCGGGAGGTCACGGCGCTGCTGCGGGAGCACGGCCGGCCCATCCGCTACTCCTATACGGAGCGGGACCAGCCGCTGTCCGTGTACCAGACGGTGTTCGCGGTGCCGTCGCCGGACGGGTCGGGCAGCGCGGAGATGCCGAGCGCGGCCCGGCCCTTCACGGCGCGCATGGTGGCGGCGCTGGTGAGCCGGGGGGTGCAGTTCGCGCCGGTGACCCTGCACACGGGGGTCGCCTCGGCTCAGGCGCACGAGCCGCCGTATCCGGAGCGGTTCTCGGTGCCGGGCACCTCGGCCCGGCTGATCAACGCCGCCCGGGCGGCGGGCGCGCGGGTGATCGCCGTGGGGACGACGGCCGTGCGCGCGGTGGAGTCCGCGGCGGGCCCGGACGGGGTGGTGCGGGCGGCCGGGGGGTGGACGGATCTGGTGGTGACGCCCGGGCGCGGGGTGCGGGTGGTCGACGGGCTGCTGACCGGGCTGCACGAGCCGCAGGCCTCGCACCTTCTGATGCTGGAGGCGGTCGCCGGGCGGGCGGCGGTGGCCCGTGGGTATGAGGAGGCTCTGCGCGGGCAGTACCTCTGGCACGAGTTCGGCGACGTGCACCTCGTCCTCCCGGCGGAAACCCCTCACACAGAGCGTTGCGATGGCAACTCGCGGTGAGGAGAGCGGCGCCGCGATGTGAGGCCGCGCATAGGGCGCGCATCACGTACGAACGGACATAGGAGACACCCCATCCCTCCCTGAACGGGACAGACGCCCCTGTCTGTCCCGTTTTGTCTGTTCCCGATCCACTATGCGGCTTCGTACGTCACACCTTTGCCCTGGCATTTTGCGGCAGCTAAGAATTGCTCTCGTCGCTCACGCCGTGGGGATTCCGCCCCCGGCGTTCGTGTGGGAAGGACCCCCTCCCGCAGTCCGGAGAGCGACCTCCGCGCTACTCGAAGAGGTCCATTTCGCCATGCCCGCAAACATTCGTTTCCCCCGTTCCAGTCGTCAGCTGACCAAGACCCGCAAGGCCGCCGTCGCCGGTGTCGCCACCCTCGGCGCCGCCGCGATCGCCTTCACCGCGGTCCCCAGCCAGGCCCAGAGCACCACGACCGCCGACGCGGCCCCCGCCGCCTCCGTGCAGGTCGCCTCCGCGCCCGCCAAGCAGGTCAGGGCCAGCGTCACCGACCAGCTCGCCGGCGCCAGCGTGAAGATCCAGGCCATCGAGGCCAAGAAGCAGGCCGCCGCCAAGGCCGCCGCGCAGCACAAGGCGAAGGCCGCCGCCAAGAAGGCCGCCGCCAAGGCCGCCGCCGCGCGCAAGGTCCAGGCCGCCCACAAGGCCAAGCAGACCGCGAGCCGTGCCGTGCAGCGCCCGCAGATGCAGACGGTCGCCGCCACCACCAGCTACGGCAACAACCTGGACGGGTGGATCCGCCAGTCGCTGGACATCATGAAGAAGCACAACATCCCGGGCTCCTACAGCGGCCTGCACCGCAACATCATGCGGGAGTCCTCGGGCAACCCGAAGGCCATCAACGACTGGGACATCAACGCCATCAACGGCATCCCGTCCAAGGGTCTGCTGCAGGTCATCGACCCGACCTTCCGCGCCTACCACGTCCCCGGCACCTCGTGGAACATCTACGACCCGGTCGCCAACATCACCGCCGCCTGCAACTACGCCGCGCACCGCTACGGCTCGATGGACAACGTCAACAGCGCGTACTGAGGCCGGCGCGGGCCTCTGACGAACACGCGGAAGGGCGGCACCCCCGTTGCGGGGAGGCCGCCCTTCGCGTTGTGTCCGGCGCGTGCGCGCCGCCGCCGGTGCCGCCCGGTCGCCCGCGGGTGACGGGCGGGTGACCGACCGGTGGCCTACTTGCGCATGACCTCCGGCTCGTGGCGGCGCAGGAAGCGGGCCACCAGGAAGCCGCACACCACGCCCAGCACCACCAGCGCGATCATGTCGACGGTCCACGCCGTGGCGGTGTGGTTCCACAGCGCGTCGGTCTTGCCCGGGTCGTCGGTGTTGGGTGCGATCTTGTTGAAGTCCAGCGTGGCGCCCGCCGCGGCCACCGCCCAGCGCGAGGGCATGAGGTACGAGAACTGGTTGACGCCGACCGTGCCGTTCAGCGTGAACAGGCAGCCGGTGAAGACCACCTGGATGATCGCGAACATCACCAGCAGCGGCATCGTCTTCTCGGCGGTCTTCACCAGCGAGGAGATGACCAGGCCCACCATCATCGAGGTGAAGCCGAGCGCCATGACCGGCACGCACAGCTCGAACAGCGTCGCGTTGCCGAGGATCACGCCCTCGTCGGGGATCTCCCGGCTGGAGAAGCCGATCAGGCCGACCATCAGGCCCTGCAGCACGGTGATCGCGCCGAGCACGATCACCTTGGACATCAGATACGCCGAGCGGGACAGGCCGGTGGCGCGCTCCCGCTCGTAGATGACCCGTTCCTTGATCAGCTCACGGACGGAGTTGGCGGCGCCCGCGAAGCACGCGCCGACCGCCAGGATCAGCAGCACCGTGGTCGCCGTGCCGTTCGGGACGGGGATGCCGGTGCGCGGGTTGACCGGGTTGACCAGCAGGCCCTTGCCGCTGTCGATCAGCAGGCTGACCGCGCCGAGCACCGCCGGCAGGATCACCGTCAGCGCCAGGAAGCCCTTGTCGGAGGCGATCACCGCGACGTACCGCCGCATCAGGGTCAGCAGCTGCGAGCCCCAGCCCTGCGGCTTGGGCGGCCTGATGGCCTGTGGGGGCGGCATGTGTACGGACTGCGCGGCCACCGCGTCGATGTCGGCGGCGTACATCTGGTAGTGCTGCGAGCCCTTCCAGCGGCCCGACCAGTCGTAGTCGCGGTAGTTCTCGAAGGCGGAGAAGACGTCGGCCCAGCTGTCGTAGCCGAAGAAGTTCAGCGCCTCCTCCGGCGGCCCGAAGTAGGCCACCGCCCCGCCCGGCGCCATCACCAGCAGCTTGTCGCACAGCGCCAGCTCGGCCACCGAGTGGGTGACCACGAGGACCGTGCGGCCGTCGTCGGCCAGGCCGCGCAGCAGCGTCATCACGTCGCGGTCCATGCCCGGGTCGAGACCGGAGGTCGGCTCGTCCAGGAAGATCAGCGACGGCTTGGTGAGCAGTTCGAGGGCCACCGAGACGCGCTTGCGCTGGCCGCCGGACAGGGAGGTGACCTTCTTCTCCTTGTGCGGGTCCAGCTTCAGCTCGCGCAGCACCTCGTCGATGCGGGCGTCACGCTCGGCGGCCGTGGTGTCGGCCGGGAAGCGCAGCTTGGCCGCGTACTTGAGGGCCTTCTTGACGGAGAGCTCCTTGTGCAGGATGTCGTCCTGCGGGACCAGACCGATGCGCTGGCGCAGCTCGGCGAACTGCTTGTAGAGGTTGCGGTTGTCGTAGAGGACCTCGCCCTGGTCGGCGGGCCGGTAGCCGGTCAGCGCCTTGAGCAGCGTCGACTTGCCCGAGCCGGAGGGGCCGATGACCGCGATGAGCGACTTCTCCGGGACGCCGAAGGACACGTCCTTGAGGATCTGCTTGCCGCCGTCGACCGTGACGGTCAGGTGCCGGGCGGAGAAGGACACCTCGCCGGTGTCGACGAACTCCTCGAGACGGTCGCCCACGATGCGGAACGTCGAGTGGCCGACGCCGACGATGTCGGTCGGGCCGAGCGTCGCCGAGCCGCCCTTGGGGATCGGCTGGCCGTTGACGTACGTGCCGTTGTGCGAGCCGAGGTCGCGGATCTCGAAGCGGCCGTCGGGCGTCGCGTGGAACTCCGCGTGGTTGCGGGAGACCTGGAGGTCGGAGACGACCAGGTCGTTCTCCAGCGCGCGGCCGATGCGCATCACCCGGCCCAGCGAGAACTGGTGGAACGTGGTCGGGCTGCGGTCGCCGTAGACCGGCGGCGCCCCCGCGCCGGCACCGGGGCCCTGCTGCTGCGGGATCGGCGGCGGCTGCTGCCGGCCGCCCTGCGGTGCGCCCTGCGGTGCGCCCTGCGGCTGTCCGGCCTGCTGCGGCCAGCCGGGGCCCGCGCCCTGGGCCGCGTACGGCTGCTGCGGCTGGACCTGCGGAGTGGCGACGGCGGCCGGCGTGCCCGACAGGGTCAGGCGCGGTCCGTCGGCGGCGTTGCCGAGGTGGACGGCCGAGCCCGGGCCGATTTCCGTCGAGTGGATCCGCTGCCCCTGCACGAACGTGCCGTTGGTGCTGCCGTGGTCGTCGATGACCCAACTGCGGCCGTTGAAGCTGACCGTGGCGTGCCGCCAGGAGACCCTGGCGTCGTCGAAGACGATGTCGCCCTGCGGATCGCGTCCGAGGGTGTAGGTCCTGGACGGGTCGAGCGTCCAGGTCCGTCCGTTTGTTTCCAGTACGAGTTCCGGCACTCCATGCCCCACTGAGTTGTCCCCCGAATTACCCCCGACACAGGGAGTCTAGGGATGTCGAACATCGTGGGGAACTATTTCAGGCTCCGCCCTCTGACCGAAAGCCGGGCCTTGTCATGAGTGCGTAACGCATGCTTCGTCCGTTGGCGTTGACGGGGCGGAAACCCGGCCGGAGAGTGGTATTCCACGCGAGGGGGACAAGCGCGGCGACCGGGCCGTGCCGTGCGGATCGGGGGGTCTGCCATGAGTGCTGCCACACAGTCCGGGGCCGTGCGGCGCGGTGCGCGCCTGCCCTGGCTCGACGTGCTGCTGTCCGCGATCGCCTGTGTGAGCTGGGCGTTGGTGGGGATGGCGGGGGTGGCCGCGCTCGGTCTGCATCTGCTCGGGGCGGACGCGGCCGGCTCGCTCGGCCCGATGACCGCCGCGGTGGTGGCACTTGGGGCGGGCGGCTCGGTCACCCCGTCCGGCGACGTGTCGGCGTTCGGGCTGAAGGGCGCCGAGGCGCACACCGCCATACAGATCACGCCGCTGGGGGTGAGCCTGGCCGGTGCGCTGCTGCTGTCGTGGTTCTTCCTGCGGTCCCTGCGCACGGCCGGAGTTGTGCTGCCGGCCACCGAACTCCTCGCCCGCGCGGGCACGGTGGTCGCGCTGTTCGTGGCCGTGCTGGGCGGGCTGGCCTGGGCGGGGCACGACGTCGTCACCTTCGACGGCGGCTCGCTCGGTCTCGAGCCGCCGGGCGGCACGGGCACCGGTGGCGTGAGCGTTCCGGGGCTCGGCGACCTGGGCGACATCGGCGGGCTGCTGCCCGACGGCCTCGGCGGCCTCATCGACGCCAAGGCGGCGGTCGGCTTCACCGTCCGGACGGCGCCCACCCTGCTCGGCGGGCTCGGCTGGTCGGCGGGCGTCCTGCTGATCGCCCTGCTCGCCTCGCGCCGCACCCCGCTGCCGCGCGGCTGGGAGGCGGTGCACCGGGTGGTGCGGCCGGCCGCGTCCGCGCTCGTCACCGTGGTGCTGGTGGCGGTGGCGGCGGGGCTCGCGGCGGCGGCGTACGCCGCGGCCGGCGACGCCCATCCGCGGCGCGTCGCGGGCGCCGCGCTGCTGGGCGCGCCCAACGGGGTGTGGCTGGGCGTCCCGATCGGCCTGTTCGTCCCCTGGGACGGCAGGGCGACCGGCGAACTGGCCCGGCTCCTGCCCGACCCCCTGGACAGGCTGCTGACCGTGCGCACCGACCAGCCGGTCACACTGGGCCGGCTGGCCGACCTGGACGGGCGGGTGTGGCTGCTGGGGGTGGCGGCCGCGCTGATGATGCTGCTCGCGGGTGTGCTGACGGCGGTGCGCACCCCGGCGGGCCCCCCGGCCGGCGGGCACGGTCCGCTCGGTTTCGCGGGCCGGTGCGCGGTGCGGCTGGGGGCCGTCACGGCGTCGGCGCTGCCGCTGCTGGTGTGGCTGACCGACGTGTCCGTGGACGCCTCGCTGTCGGTGCTCGGCTTCGACGCCTTCGGCGCGGGGATCGAGCTGCACGGCAGGCTGGGCACGGCGTTCCTGCTGGGCGCGGTGTGGGGCGCGGGGGCGGGGGCGGCCGGCGGTCTGCTGGCGGGCGCGACCGGGGCCGCGGGCCGGCGCGCGGCGCCACTGGCACTGCGGGGCGCTGGAGCGGCCGTACGGCATCCGGGGGCCGGCGTGGGGTGGGGAGCGGACGCGGACGTGACCGTACGGGCCGCCGCCCGGGATGGCGCGGGGGCGCTGGGTGGGGCGGGGGCGCCGGTCGCGGCGGGGGCACTGGATGGCACGGGGGCGCCAGGCGAGGCCGGGGCGCCGGACGCGGCAGGGCGACCCGGTCCCTACACGCCGAGGAGGCCGTACCGGCCGCCGAACCCGGCCACGAATCCCTACCTCCGCCTGCCCGGCGGGCCGCCGGAGCCGCAGGACGCCCGCCCGGCCGGGGCCGTGGGCGAGTCCGGGGCCGTGGGCGGGCCCGGCGGGTCGGCGGAGGGCGTCGCGCCCAGCGGGTCGGCGGAGGGCGGATCGGGCGACCGGCCGTCGCCGACGGCGGCCCCGCCCGGATCGCCGCCCGGATCGCCGCCCGGCGACGTGTACGGGGCTCCGACGATGATCGCGCCCGTCCCTCCGCGTCCGCGTCCGCGCCCGCCCCGGGGACGCCCGGGTGCCGGCTCCCGTGAGTGGCCGCCGCCCCCGCCGGACGACACTCCCCCGCCCCCTCCACCCCCTCCGCCGGGGCCGCCTCGGAAGCCGCGGAAGTGACCGTGCCCGGCCCTGGCCGGGCTCCCCCGTCCGCACCGGGACGCCGGGCCGCCGCCACCCGGTCGCGGCACCCGGTCGCGGCACCCGGTCGCGCCACCCGTTCGACACCCGTTGTTCCGTGTCCGTCAGGCGGACCGGAGGGGCGTGGGGCACCGGGTGCCGGATACGGTGGAGACACCATGAGCGCTTCGCAGACCTCCGACGACCTCACCCTTCTCGTCAAGATCTTCGGGAAGGACAGGCCGGGCATCACGGCCGGACTCTTCGACACCCTCGCGGCCTACTCCGTCGACGTGGTCGACATCGAGCAGGTCGTCACCCGTGGCCGGATGGTGCTGTGCGCGCTCGTCACCGAGCCCCCGGCCGGGCTGGAGGGCGACCTGCGGGCCACCGTGCACAGCTGGGCCGAGTCGATGAAGATGCAGGCGGAGATCATCTCCGGCCGCGGCGACAACCAGCCGCGCGGTCTCGGCCGCTCGTTGGTCACCGTGCTCGGCCATCCGCTCACCGCGGAGGCGACCGCGCAGATCGCCGCCCGGATCACGAAGGCCGGCGGCAACATCGACCGTATCTTCCGGCTCGCCAAGTACCCCGTCACGGCAGTGGAGTTCGCGGTGTCCGGCGTGGAGACGGAGCCGCTGCGCACCGCCCTGGTGACCGACGCGGCGGCACTGGGTGTCGATGTCGCGGTGGTCGGTGCCGGTCTGCACCGGCGGGCGCAGCGCCTGGTCGTCATGGACGTGGACTCGACGCTCATCCAGGACGAGGTGATCGAGCTCTTCGCCGCGCACGCGGGCTGCGAGGACAAGGTCGCCGAGGTGACGGCGGCGGCGATGCGCGGGGAGCTGGACTTCGAGCAGTCGCTGCACGCGCGCGTGGCGCTGCTGGAGGGGCTGGACGCCTCGGTGGTGGACAAGGTGCGCAGCGAGGTGCGGCTGACGCCGGGCGCGCGCACCCTGATCCGCACGCTGAAGCGGCTCGGCTACCAGGTCGGAGTCGTCTCGGGCGGCTTCACCCAGGTCACGGACGACCTCAAGGAGCGGCTCGGGCTGGACTTCGCGCAGGCCAACAAGCTGGAGATCGTCGACGGCAGGCTCACGGGCCGGGTCACCGGCGAGATCGTGGACCGGGCGGGCAAGGCGCGGCTGCTGCGCCGGTTCGCCGCCGAGGCGGGCGTCCCGCTGTCGCAGACGGTGGCGATCGGCGACGGCGCCAACGATCTGGACATGCTCAACGCGGCCGGGCTCGGTGTGGCCTTCAACGCCAAGCCGGTGGTGCGCGAGGCCGCGCACACGGCGGTGAACGTGCCGTTCCTGGACACGGTCCTGTACCTGCTCGGGGTCACCCGCGAGGAGGTCGAGGCGGCCGACGCCCACGAGGAGGCCTGACCCGGCCACCCGGCGACGTGCGCCGGCCCCCACACTGCGGTCCGGCCTGCCCTGGGCGGTCCGCCCGGCCGACTCCGCGCCCCCTCATCGGCCCGCACCCCGCGGGGCGCCCGTCCGTCGGCCGGCCTGCGCCGCGTGGACGAGGCCCGGCGCCCCTCGCGGGTGCCGGGCCTCGTCCGGGAGTCGTCCGGGCCTCGTCCGGGAGTCGTCGAGCCGGGTTACTCCGAGGGCGCCCAGTAGTCGAGCAGGGTGCCCACGCCGGGCTCCAGCGCCTTCCAGGAGCCGTCGAAGGACACGACGGCGAAGGCGGCGGCGGGGAAGCCGCGGCGGCTCATCCGCTCGCGCGGCTCGTCCTCCGCGGCGCCGGACAGCACCTCGGCCAGGCCCTGGATGCCGGGGTTGTGGCCGATCAGGATCAGGTTCTGCACGTCGTCCGGCGTCTCGTTGAGCACGGCGATCAGCTCGCCGGGCGAGGCCTCGTAGATCCGCTCCTCGTAGACGGTTTTCGGCCGGTGCGGCAGCTCGTGGACGGCGAGCTTCCAGGTCTCACGGGTCCGGGTCGCGGTCGAGCACAGGGCCAGGTCGAAGGGGATGCCGGAGTCGGCCAGCTTGCGCCCGGCGACGGCGGCGTCCATGCGGCCGCGCTCGGCGAGCGGTCGCTCGTGATCGTTCACCTGGGGCCAGTCGGCCTTCGCATGCCGGAAGAGGACAATCCTGCGGGGTTCTGCGACGCTCATGGCACCCAGCTTCGCATGAAACAGGCCATGGGGCGCAGGGAGTTGACATGCGGGTTTTCCGGGTGGCGGACCGCCCGGGAGGGGGCACCCGGCGCCTGCCGCACGCCGCCCGCGCGGACCTCAGCGGGCGAGCAGCATCCGGATGTGCTGCAGCAGCTGGGTGAGGGCGGGCTCGCTGCCGGCCGCATGGGCGTTCGACGGGTTCAGGATGAGGACCAGCAGCGTGACGAAGGCGAGGGCCGGGAGGGCGAGCGCCCACCACGGCAGGCGGATGTCGACGCCGCCCGGGTGAGCCGGGCGGGGGCGGGGGTGCGTGGGGGCCGGCATGCTCGCCTCCGCTGGTCTTCGAGTGGCCTGGCGGACCGCCGTTCGCGGTCACGTCTCGAAGCTACGGATCCGGGGCGCCGGAACCCATCCGGTGATCCACCCACTTGACCCTGACCCTGCCCCCCTAGGGGATACGGGGGACAGCCCCACCCCGGGGGGACCGTCAGGGGGAGGCGATCGTCGCGATGATGCCGATGATCACGAAGATGGCCAGGAACGAGCCGAGGACGATCAGCATCTTCTTCTGGCCGTTCGGCGGGTTGGGGTCGAGGACAGGCTCCATGCGCCCAGTCTCGCACCCTTCGTCCGGGACTCCTCCCCGGGGGCCGCCTCAACGCGCCGTCTCGTCCTCCACCGTGCGGTCGCGGCCCGCCAGGTGGCCCGCGACCATCTGCGGGATCATCAGCGCGGCCATCAGGGCGAGCGGCAGCCCCCAGCCGCCGCTGCTCTGGTACAGCACGCCGACCAGCAGCGGGCCCGGGATGGAGATCAGATAGCCGGTGCTCTGGGCGAACGCCGACAGCTGGGCCACCCCCGCTCCGGTCCTGGCCCGCATGCCGACCATGGTGAGCGCGAGCGGGAAGGCGCAGTTGGAGACGCCGAGGAGCAGTGCCCAGGCCCAGGCGCCGGCGGCCGGGGCGAAGTACAGGCCGGCGTACCCGGCGAGCCCGCACACGCCGAGGACCAGCACGATGGGGCCCTGGTGGGGCAGCCGGGCGGCCAGCCGGGGGATGACGAAGGCCAGCGGCACGCCCATGACCATGGTGAGGGCGAGCAGCAGCCCGGCGGTGCCGGCGGGCACGCCCGCGTCCCGGAAGATCTGCGCCATCCAGCCCATGGTGATGTAGGCGCCGGTGGCCTGGAGCCCGAAGAAGACGGCCAGCGCCCAGGCGGTCCGGCTCCGGCTGACCCGCACGGCCGGGACCGGGGCGGACGCCGTGCCCTCCCGCGCGGCAGCCGGGCCGGCGGCCACCCGGGCGCCCGGGATGTGCCCGTCCGGGGGCTGCGGGAGGTGCCGGTCCCGGACCTGCCCGTCCGGGGGCTGCGGGAGGTGCCGGTCCGGGCCCGGGCCGGCGGGGGCATGGTGGGCCGGTGCGGCATGGGACCGTTCGGCGTCCCGGTCCCGCAGCAGCGGCAGCCACGGCAGTACGGCCACGGCGGCGAGCAGCGCCCACACGGCGAGCCCCTGCTGCCAGTCGCCGCCGAGCGCCCCGGTCAGCGGCACGGTCAGCGCGGCGGCGGCCGAGGTGCCCAGGGCCAGGGCCATGGAGTACAGGCCGGTCATGGAACCGACCCGGTGCGGGAACCAGCGCTTGACGATGACCGGCATCAGGACGTTGCTGACGGCTATGCCCATCAGGGCGAGCGCGCTGGCGGCGAGGAAGGCGGCCGTGCCGCCGGCGTAGGGGCGGATCAGCAGGCCGGCGGTGATGGCGACCATGCCGGCGCACACCACCGTGGCGGGGCCGAAGCGGCGGGCCAGCCGGGGCGCCGTCACACCGAAGACGGCGAAGCACAGCGGGGGCACCGAGGTGAGCACGCCGGCCACGCTGCCGCTCATGCCGAGTCCGCCGCGGACCTCCTCCAGCAGCGCGCCGAGGCTGGTGATGGCAGGGCGCAGGTTGAGGGCGGAGAGCACGATGCCGAGGACGACCAGGCGGGTCGCCCACGTGCGTGTCACCGACGTGCGCGCGGGCCGCTGCCCGGGTTCCCGGAGCGTCGGGGCCTCCCCGCGGTCGGTCGTCGGCGAGGTCGTCCGGGGAGTTTCCTGGCGTGCCATGAAAGACATCATAGAATCATAGGATGATTGGCTGTCCATGGTCCGGCGTCCCGTGCCCGGGCTCCGCGTGCGAAGGTGTGTCATGCCCCTGAGCCATCCGCGCCGCTCGGCGCTGTCCGAACAGGTCATCGCCGCGCTGCGGAACCAGATCACCTCGGGCGAGTGGCCGGTCGGGTCCCGTATCCCCACGGAGCCCGAACTGGTGGAGCAGCTCGGGGTCGCGCGCAACACCGTCCGGGAGGCGGTCCGCGCGCTCGGCCACAACGGCCTGCTGGACATCCGCCAGGGCTCCGGCACGTATGTGGTGGCGACCAGTGAGCTGGCGGGCGTCATGCACCGCCGTTTCGCCGACGCGGACCCGAGGGACATCGCCGAGCTGCGCTCCACGCTGGAGTCGGCGGCGGCGAGGCTGGCCGCCGAGCGGCGCACCGAGAAGGACCTCAAGCAGCTCGACGCCCTGCTGCTGCGCCGCGAGGAGGCGTGGGAGAGCGGCGAGGCGGAGCGGTTCGTCACCGCGGACGCCACCTTCCATCTCGCGGTGGTGGCCGCCTCCGGCAACGAGGTGATGACCGCGATGTACGCGGACCTGGGCGAGGTGCTGCGGGACTGGCTGCGCGCGGACGTGGGCGCGGAGCTGACCCCGGACGCGTACATGGACCACACCCGGCTGCTCGACGCCATCCGCGCGGGGGACGCCGAGGCGGCCGCCGCCGAGGCCGCGAGCTATCCGTTCCTGTGCCGGCCGGACCGGCTCAGTCCGCCCGGCCGTGGCTGACCCAGGCCGAGCGGACATCCTTCCAGCAGCGGCCGGTCATGCGGACGGTCTGCGCCGGTCCCGCGTCCACCGGGGAGCCGTCGCTGTCGAGGTCCCACCAGCGGGCGCACTCGATGTGCAGGCTGACGCGGTCGGTCTCGGGATACGGGTTGTGGCAGTAGGCGGTCACCCGGGAGCCGGAGACGGCGGTGCGGCAGGTCGCGCCGAACGGCTCGGCCGCGGTGGGCCGCCCCGCGCTCGCGCGGGCGTGCGGCATCGCCTCGTACGGCAGCCACAGGACGAGGCCGACGGCCATGGCCACCGGGGCCACGCTGCGGAACAGACGCACAGGGACCTCCTCGGCCGGGCTGGGGAGGAAAACGCGGGGCGAGCGCGCCCTCCCAGGGTGCCGGGCCGCCGCCCGCACCCGCCCGCCGGGTGAGCCGATCGGGTGACACACCGCGGGGCCGCCCGGCCGGGCAGCGCCCGCCGGGGACACGGCACGAGCGGCCCCGGACGCCCGGCCCGCGCCGCACCCGGCCCGCCCGGACCGCGCGCCCCGCGCCGACTCGGCGCCTGCGAGCCCGGCGGCTGCCCGGACCGCGTGCCCCGCACCGCGCGCCCGCACGGCACCCCCGCCCGCGGACCCGGCACCCCCGCCCGCGGACCCGCCGCCCGCGCGGCACCCGCGCCACCCCGCGACACCAGCAGCCCCCACAGCACTCACAGCGCTCACAGCACCCGCAGTGCTCCGCGCAGCAACGCAAAGGACCCGCGCCCCCTCCCCGGGGGACGCGGGCCCTGGAGACGCCGGCCGTGCGCGAACGTGGACGGACCACGCTCGCGCGGCGACCACGCCCCGCCGTCAGCCGTGCTCCGCGGCGCGGACCGCCGTCAGCCGTGCTCCGCCGCGGCGGCGGTCACGCGCCGATGGCGTGGAGGCCGCCGTCCACGTGGACGATCTCGCCGGTGGTCTTCGGGAACCAGTCGCTCAGCAGGGCCACGACACCGCGGCCGGCCGGCTCGGGGTCCTTCAGGTCCCACTCCAGCGGGGCCCGGGTGTCCCACACGGAGGCCAGCTCGCTGAAGCCCGGGATGGACTTGGCCGCCATGGAGCCGAGCGGGCCGGCCGAGACGAGGTTGGTGCGGATGTTCTGCTTGCCGAGGTCGCGCGCCAGGTAGCGGTTGACGGCCTCCAGCGCGGCCTTGGCAGGGCCCATCCAGTCGTACTGCGGCCAGGCGTACTGGGCGTCGAAGGTCAGGCCGACGACCGAGCCGCCGTTCTGCATCAGCGGCAGGCAGGCCATGGTGAGCGACTTCAGCGAGAACGCCGAGACGTGCATGGCGGTGGCGACCGACTCGAACGGCGTGTTCAGGAAGTTGCCGCCGAGCGCGTCCTGCGGCGCGAAGCCGATGGAGTGGACCACGCCGTCCAGGCCGCCGAGCTCCTCGCCGACGATGTCGGCGAGCCGGCCGAGGTGCTCGTCGTTGGTGACGTCCAGCTCGATGACCTTGGCGGGCTTCGGCAGCTTCTTGGCGATGCGCTCGGTGAGCGTGGGCCGCGGGAACGCGGTCAGGATGATCTCGGCACCCTGCTCCTGCGCCAGCCTGGCGGTGTGGAAGGCGATGGAGGACTCCGTCAGCACACCGGTGATCAGGACGCGCTTGCCCTCGAGAATTCCGCTCATGTGATCAGTGACCCATTCCCAGTCCGCCGTCAACAGGGATGACGGCTCCAGTGATGTACGAGGCCTCGTCCGAGGCGAGGAACCGCACCGCGGCGGCGACCTCCTCCGGCTGCGCGTACCGGCCGAGCGGCACCTGCGACACGATCGCCTCGCGCTGGTCCGCGCTGAGCGCCCGGGTCATGTCGGTGTCGACGAAGCCGGGGGCCACCACGTTGAACGTGATGTTGCGCGAGCCGAGCTCACGGGCGAGGGAGCGCGCGAAGCCGACCAGGC
Organism: Streptomyces sp. NPDC004065; assembly: GCF_044903565.1. Classification (NCBI taxonomy): domain Bacteria; kingdom Bacillati; phylum Actinomycetota; class Actinomycetes; order Kitasatosporales; family Streptomycetaceae; genus Streptomyces; species Streptomyces sp. NPDC004065. The sequence continues at coordinate 24,444 of NZ_JBJDQT010000048.1, forward strand.
CGGCCTTGGACGCGGCGTAGTTGGCCTGGCCCGCCGAACCCAGCAGGCCGACGACCGAGGAGACCAGCACGACACGGCCCTTCTTGGCCCGCAGCATGGCGCGGTTGGCGCGCTTGACGACGCGGAAGGTGCCGGTGAGGTTGGTGTCGACGACCGAGGTGAAGTCCTCCTCGGTCATCCGCATCAGAAGCTGGTCCTTGGTGACACCCGCGTTGGCGACGAGCACCTCGACCGGACCCTGCTGGGCCTCGATCTCCTTGTAGGCCTGCTCCACCTGTTCGGGGTCGGTGATGTCGCACCTGACCGCGAGGAAGCCGGCCGGCGGCTCCCCCGAGCGGTAGGTGATGGCGACCTTGTCGCCGGCGTCGGCGAACGCGCGGGCGATGGCGAGGCCGATGCCCCGGTTGCCTCCGGTGACGAGAACCGAGCGGCTCAACGGATCACCCTTTCGTTAGCGGTCTCAAGCGGCGACAGCCCACCCGGACCCGTGGGCTGACAGGCGGCTTCACCGAAAACCTATCGGTCCGCCCCCGCCCGCGGAGAATCGGGCACCGACAGTGGCGTGCGGGACTCACTGTCGAATCCCTACAGAAAACAGTGGACTCGGCCCGGAAACCTGTGGTCCCCGCCGCCGGCCGCGCGACATGATCGGACGGACGGCCCGCGACCCCGGACCCGACAGGCGACGACAGCAGGGAGAACCCGTGCCCCATACGATCGACGAGGCCTTCACGGCCCTACCGCTACGCCCCCTCGCCGACGCCGCGCTCGCCCGCGCGCGGGCGCTCGGCGCCGAGCACGCCGACTTCCGGTTCGAGCGGGTGCGCAGCGCTTCCTGGCGGTTCCGCGACGCCCGGCCCGCGGGGTCCTCGGACACCACCGACCTGGGGTACGCGGTCCGGGTCGTGCACGGCGGGACCTGGGGGTTCGCCTCCGGGGTCGATCTGACGCCGGACGCCGCCGCCAAGGTCGCCTCGCAGGCCGTGGCCATGGCCAAGCTGTCCGCGCAGGTGATCCGGGCGGCCGGGTCCGAGGAGCACGTGGAGCTCGCGGACGAGCCGGTGCACGCGGAGAAGACGTGGGTGTCGTCGTACGAGATCGACCCGTTCACCGTGCCCGACGAGGAGAAGTCGGCGCTGCTGGCCGACTGGAGCGGGCGGCTGCTGGCGGCGAACGGCGTCAACCACGTGGACGCCTCGCTGCTCACCGTGCACGAGAACAAGTTCTACGCCGACACCGCGGGGACCGTGACCACGCAGCAGCGGGTGCGGCTGCACCCGCAGCTGACGGCCGTGTCGGTGGACGAGTCCAGCGGGGAGTTCGACTCGATGCGGACGCTGGCCCCGCCGGTGGGGCGCGGCTGGGAGTACCTGACCGGGACCGGCTGGGACTGGGAGAGCGAGCTGGCGCAGATCCCCGAGCTGCTCGCGGAGAAGATGCGCGCGCCGAGCGTCGAGGGCGGCGTGTACGACCTGGTGGTCGATCCCTCCAATCTGTGGCTGACCATCCACGAGTCCGTCGGGCACGCCACCGAGCTGGACCGGGCGCTCGGCTACGAGGCCGCCTACGCCGGCACCTCCTTCGCCACGTTCGACCAGCTCGGCAAGCTCCGGTACGGCTCCGAGCTGATGAACGTCACCGGTGACCGCACCGCCGAGCACGGCCTGGCGACCGTCGGGTACGACGACGAGGGCGTGCAGGCCCAGTCCTGGGACCTGGTGCGCGACGGCACGCTGGTGGGCTACCAGCTGGACCGCAGGATCGCCCGGCTGACCGGGTTCGAGCGGTCCAACGGGTGCGCGTTCGCCGACTCCCCCGCGCACGTCCCGGTGCAGCGGATGGCGAACGTGTCGCTGCGGCCCGACCCGGCCGGGATGTCCACCGAGGACCTCATCGGGGGCGTGGACCGCGGCATCTACGTCGTCGGGGACCGGTCCTGGTCCATCGACATGCAGCGGTACAACTTCCAGTTCACCGGGCAGCGGTTCTTCCGGATCGAGAACGGGCGGCTGACCGGGCAGCTGAGGGACGTCGCCTACCAGGCGACCACCACCGACTTCTGGGGCTCCATGGCGGCGGTCGGCGGCCCGCAGACGTACGTCCTCGGCGGCGCCTTCAACTGCGGCAAGGCCCAGCCGGGCCAGATCGCGGCCGTCTCCCACGGCTGTCCCTCGGCCCTGTTCAGGGGAGTCAACATCCTCAACACCACCCAGGAGGCCGGTCGATGAAGGCCCGTGTCCGGATCGGCCGGGGGTCCGGGGGTTGTCCCCCGGAGAAGCACAGTCTCAACACCACCCAGGAGGCCGGTCGATGAGCCCGCGCACCACCAAGCCGCACGAGGTCGTCGAGCGTGCCCTCGCCCTGTCCCGCGCCGACGGCTGCGTCGTGATCGCCGACGAGCACTCCACCGCCAACCTCCGCTGGGCGGGCAACGCGCTGACCACGAACGGGGTGACCCGCGGGCGCACCCTCACCGTGATCGCCACCGTCGGCGGCAGGGAGGGCACGGCCGCGGGTGTCGTGTCCCGGTCCGCGGTCACCGAGGACGAGCTGGAGCCGCTGGTGCGGGCGGCCGAGGCGGCGGCGCGCGGAGCGGGGCCGGCCGAGGACGCCCAGCCGCTGGTCACGGACGTGCCGCAGTCCCCGGACTTCACCGACGCGCCCGCCGAGACCTCCTCCGCGGTGTTCGCCGACTTCGCGCCGGCGCTCGGCGAGTCCTTCGCGCGGGCCCGCGCCGGCGACCGGGAGCTGTACGGCTTCGCCAACCACGAGATGGTCTCCACCTACCTCGGTACGTCCACGGGACTGCGGCTGCGCCACGACCAGCCCAACGGCACCCTGGAGCTGAACGCGAAGTCACCGGACCGGACCCGCTCGGCGTGGGCGGGGCGGTCCACGCGGGACTTCAAGGACGTCGACCCGGCCGCCCTGGACGCCGAGCTGGCCGTACGGCTCGGCTGGGCACGGCGCCGTATCGAGCTGCCCGCGGGCCGGTACGAGACGCTGCTGCCGCCCACCGCGGTGGCGGACCTGCTGATCTACCAGTACTGGTCGTCCTCGGGCCGGGACGCGGCCGAGGGGCGCACGGTGTTCTCCAAGCCGGGCGGCGGCACGCGCGTGGGCGAGCGGATCAGCGCTCTGCCGCTGACCCTGCGCAGCGACCCGGACGAGCCCGGCATGGAGTGCGCCCCGTTCGTGGTCGCCCACTCCTCCGGGGGCGACCAGTCGGTCTTCGACAACGGGCTGCCCGTGCGGGCCACCGAGTGGATCGGCGAGGGCGAGCTGCGGCGGCTGACGACCACCCGGCACAGCGCGGGCCTGACCGGGCTCCCGGTCACCCCGGCGGCCGGCAACCTGATCCTGGACGGCGGCACGGACCGCTCGCTGGAGGAGATGGTGGCCGGCACGGAGCGCGGGCTGCTGCTGACCTGCCTGTGGTACATCCGCGAGGTGGATCCGGCGACGCTGCTGCTGACGGGCCTGACCAGGGACGGGGTGTACCTCGTGGAGAACGGCGAGGTGACCGGCGAGGTGAACAACTTCCGGTTCAACGAGTCGCCGGTGGACCTGCTGGGCCGGGCGGCGGAGGCCGGGCGCACGGAGAAGACGCTGCCGCGCGAGTGGAGCGACTACTTCACCAGGGCGGCGATGCCCGCGCTGCGCGTCCCCGATTTCAACATGAGCTCGGTCAGCCAGGGCGTATAACCTCGTAGTCGGCTGTCACCCGACTGCCCCATGATCACCGAGGAGACACGAGAACCGTGACGGACATCGTCGACGAGCTGAAGTGGCGGGGGCTCATCGCCCTCTCCACCGACGAGGACGCATTGCGCAAGGCGTTCGCGGACGGTCCCGTCACGTTCTATTGCGGCTTCGACCCGACCGCGCCCAGCCTCCACCTCGGCAATCTGGTGCAGATCCTCACCATGCGCCGCATCCAGGAGGCGGGGAACCGGCCGCTGGCCCTGGTCGGGGGCGCCACGGGTCTGATCGGCGACCCTAAGCCGACGTCCGAGCGCACGCTGAACGACCCCGGGGTCGTGGCGGGCTGGGTCGAGCGGCTGCGGGCGCAGATCGAGCCGCTGCTGCACTTCGACGGCGCGAACGCGGCCGTGATGGTCAACAACCTGGACTGGACCCAGGGCCTGTCGGCCATCGAGTTCCTCCGGGACATCGGCAAGCACTTCCGGGTCAACAAGATGATCGCCAAGGAGGCCGTCTCGCGGCGGCTCAACTCCGACGCGGGCATCAGCTACACAGAGTTCAGCTACCAGATCCTGCAGGGCATGGACTTCCTGGAGCTGTACCGCAGGTACGGGTGCACCCTGCAGACCGGCGGCAGCGACCAGTGGGGCAACCTGACCTCCGGCACCGACCTGATCCACCGGGTCGTTCCGGGGGCCGTCGTGCACGCGCTGGGCACCCCGCTGATCACCAAGGCCGACGGCACCAAGTTCGGCAAGACGGAGTCCGGCACGGTCTGGCTCGACCCGGAGATGACCACGCCGTACGCCTTCTACCAGTTCTGGGTGAACGCGGACGACCGTGACGTCTCCAAGTTCCTGCGCATCTTCAGCTTCCGGTCCCGGGAGGAGATCGAGGAGCTGGAGCGGCAGACCGAGGAGCGCCCGCAGGCCCGGGCGGCGCAGCGCGCGCTGGCCGAGGAGCTGACGACGCTGGTGCACGGCGCCGAGCAGACGGCCGCCGTGATCGCCGCGTCCAAGGCGCTGTTCGGCCAGGGCGAGCTGGCGGAGCTGGACGAGCGGACGCTGGCCGCCGCCCTGTCGGAGGTGCCGCACGCCCGGGTCACCGGGCTCGCCCCGGTGGTCGACCTGTTCGCCGAGGCCGGTCTGGTGCCCAGCAAGTCGGCCGCGCGCCGCACGGTGAAGGAGGGCGGCGCGTACGTGAACAACGTCAAGGTCACCGCCGAGGACGCCGTGCCCGTGGCTCAGGACCTGCTGCACGGGCGCTGGCTGGTGCTGCGCCGGGGCAAGCGCAACCTGGCGGCGGTCGAGGTCACGGGCGCCTGAGCCGGGGGCGGGGCTTCGGCGCCGTCCGTACCCGGCGAAGGGGGCGGTCCCCGGCGGGGCCGCCCCCTTCGCCGTGCGCCCTCTTCTCCGGGTCAGATCCGCTCGCGGTACTTCTTCTTGTTGCCCCACAGGGCCATGTACGCCATGTCGCCGAGGGCGACCACGATGATCGCGGCGACCAGCTGGAAGGCGTGCCGGCTCCAGTCGATGCCGGACGTCTCGGCGACACCGAGCGCGCGGGCGACGTAGTTGCCGATGATCGCCCCGATCATGCCGAAGATGGTGGTCAGCCAGAGCGGGCTGTGCTGCTTGCCCGGGATGACCGCCTTGGCGATCAGACCCAGCACGAATCCCACGATGATCGCCCACAACCAGCCCATGGCTGCCTCCTCGTCCGGATGGGCATGAGCATTACGCCCAGTGTCGGCCGGTCGTCGCCCGGGCGCATGCCCGGCGGGGCCGTGCGGGGGCCTTTGGGGCCCGTCCTCGCGGGTAGGGGCGGGGGCCCGCCCTCGTAGGGGACGGGGGCGCGGCGTACCGTGGAGGAATGCGCAGACAACACGGCGGGGGCAACGTCCAGGTGTTCCGGATCACCGGAGCCAGGACGGGCCTGCAGGAGGACGTGCGCGGGCGCCAGCGTCGGTACGTCATCTCGATGACGATCCGCACCCTGTCGGTCATCCTCGCGGTGTCGCTGTGGAACGTCGAGCGGTACGTGGCCGTCGTCGCGCTGGTGCTCGGCGGGATCCTGCCCTATGTCGCCGTGGTGATCGCCAACGCCGGGCGGGAGAACGCGCCCGAGCTGCCGTCGACGTTCGTGGCCATGCCGTCCCGGCCGATGATCACGGCGCCGCGCTCGGAGGAGGAGTACCCGCACTCCCCCGCGGACGGAGCGGGCGGAGCGGACGGCGCGCCGACGGCGGGCGCCCGGGGAGAGGCGCCCCGGCACGAGGGCGCGGGGGCCGAGGGGGCGTGACCAGGCAGCTCGCGGGGCCCTCGCCGGGGCCGGTGGACCGCCGGGCGCGAAGCTCAGGAAAAGCTCAGATCAATCATGTTGTTCCGGTGCCGGGCGACGGGTGACCCGTGACATACTTCGTACGCGCTCCGCATCCCCCGTCGGAGCGACAGACCGACGCCGGGCAGCTCCCCCCGTGGCTGCTCGGCGTCGCCTTGTTCTGCGGGGCCGTGGGACGAACCTGTGACTGACGACACTCCGATCTGCTCCGCCAAGGGCTGCCGCACCGCCGCCGTGTGGGTGCTGGCCTGGAACAACCCGAAGATCCACACGCCGGAGCGGCGCAAGACCTGGCTGGCGTGCGACGAGCACCGGGAGCATCTGTCGCAGTTCCTCGGCGTGCGGGGCTTCCTGAAGGACGTGGTGCGCCTGGAGGAGTGGGAGGCGTCGCACGGCGCCTGATCCTCCCCACGCCGCCCCACCGGACGTGGCGGACCGGCGGGCAGCGCGTCAGGTCCGTGGCCGGCCGTCCGTCGCGGGCCGTGGATCAGCCGCCGATCGCGGACATCGGCCGGTCCGGCTGGACGAACGAGGGGTCGTCGAGACCCGCGCCGGCCTTCTTGCCCCACATCGCCAGCCGCCAGATGCGGGCGATCTCCTCGTCGGGCGCCCCCGAGCGCAGGGCGCCGCGCAGGTCGGTCTCCTCCGTGGCGAACAGACAGGTGCGTATCTGGCCGTCGGCGGTCAGACGGGTGCGGTCGCAGGCGGCGCAGAAGGGACGGGTGACGGAGGCGATCACGCCGACGCGGTGCGGTCCGCCGTCGACGATCCAGCGCTCGGCCGGCGCCGAGCCGCGCGCCTCGGCGCCCTCGGGGGTGAGTGCGAAGCGGGTGCGCAGGGAGGTGAGGATGTCCCCGGCGGTGACCATGCCCTCGCGCTTCCAGCCGTGCTGGGCGTCCAGGGGCATCTGCTCGATGAACCTCAGTTCGTAGTCGTGCTCGATGGCCCAGGCCAGCAGGTCGGGGGCCTCGTCCTCGTTCAGCCCGGGCATCAGGACGGTGTTGACCTTCACCGGGGTGAGTCCGGCCTCGCGGGCGGCGCGCAGGCCTTCGAGGACGTCCTTGTGGCGGTCGCGGCGGGTGAGGGCCTTGAAGGTGTCCGGGCGCAGGGTGTCCAGGGAGACGTTGACGCGGTCCAGACCGGCCGCCTTCAGGGCCGCTGCGGTGCGGCCGAGGCCGATGCCGTTGGTGGTGAGGGAGGTCTGGGGGCGGGGTTCGAGGGACGTGACGCGCTCCACGATGCCGGCCAGACCGGGGCGCAGCAGGGGCTCGCCGCCCGTGAAGCGGACCTCCTCGATGCCCAGGGAGGTCACCGCGATCCGGACGAGGCGGACGATCTCGTCGTCCGTGAGCAGGTCGGGCCTGGCCAGCCACTGCAGACCCTTCTCGGGCATGCAGTACGTGCAGCGCAGGTTGCACCGGTCGGTCAGCGAGACCCTCAGGTCGGTGGCCACCCGGCCATAGGTGTCGATGAGCACGTGGCCCCCTCCCTCGTCGCGGTTCTCCATTGTGCGTCTCTTGCGAGCCTACGTGAGGGCGCCGACATCGACAGCGGGCCCGTGCGAGGAGTCTGTCACGGCGGCGGGGGCCGGGGCCGGGGGGGGCCGCGGGGGGGGGCGGGGGGGGGGGGGGCCGGGCGGGCCCCCCCCCCCGGCGCGGGGCCCCCCGCCCCCCGCGGGCGGGGCGCCCCCCACCCCCCACTGGT
>NZ_JBJDQT010000049.1:0-31701 GCF_044903565.1 Streptomyces sp. NPDC004065
CTCAACCCGGACATCGTCTCCACCGCCTGCCCGTTCTGCCTGGTCATGCTCACCGACTCGGTCAACGGCAAGAAGAACGAGGGCAACGCCAAGGACTCGATCCAGGTCGTCGACGTCGCCCAGCTCCTGCTGGACTCCGTCAGGACCCCGGCCGACCCGGAGGGCCCGGCGGGCTCCGCGGAAGCCGACGACGTCCCGGAGCCCGAGCCGGTGAAGTAACCCCCTCGGGCCTCTGATGCACGGAACAGGGCCGGAACCGCGACTCGCGGTTCCGGCCCTGCCCTCATACCGGGGACGGCTGCCGGCCACGGGCTGCCGCGGGCTGCGGCACCCCGTGGGACTCCCGTGGGACTTACGCGTCGAAGTCCAGCCGTACGTGCTCCGACACGGGGCGGGCCTGGCACGGCAGCGTGTACCCGGCCTCCTGTTCCTCCCGGGTGAGCGCGTAGCGGCGGTCGAGTACGACCTCGCCGTCGACCACCCGCGCCCGGCACGAGCCGCACAGACCGTCGCGGCACGAGTACGGGGTCTCCGGCCGATGCCGCAGCACGGCCGCGAGGAGCGAGGGGTCCTGCGGGGTCATCGCGGCCTCGGCGCTGCGGCCGTGCAGCGTGGTGGTGATCCGGGCGCCGCCGGTGCCCGCGGCTGTGTCCCGGCGGGCGCCCGGGGCTTGCGCGTCCGGGTCCGTCGTGAACAGTTCCCGGCGCACTCGGGACGCGGTGACCCCCATGTCCCGCAGCACCTCGTCCGCGGACTCCACCAGGCCCCAGGGACCGCACAGGTAGAAGTGCGTACGGTCGTCGTCCGGCCGGGCACCGAGGCCGGCCAGCAGACGCCGCAGCTTCGCGGCGTCGAGCCGGCCGGACAGCACCTGGGACTCGCGCTCCTCGCCGGACAGCACGTGCAGCACGAAGAACCGGTCGGTGTAGCGGTCCTTGAGGTCCGCGACTTCCTCGGCGAGGAGTATCGACCGTGTCGTGCGGTTGGCGTGGACGAGCGAGACCCGGCACTCGGGGTCGTCGTGCAGCGCGGTGGTGGCCATGCTCATCAGCGGGGTGATGCCGCTGCCGCCGCCGATCAGCACGTGGTGCGCGCCGGGATGGTCCGCGAGCGTGGAACTGCCCTTCGGGGGGCCCACCTCGAGGGTGTCGCCCACCTCCAGCCTGCTCACGGCGTACTCGCCGAAGCCGCCCGGACCGAGCTGTTTGACGACGATACGCAGCGTTCCCGGCGGCGCGGAGAACGGTGGCTGGCAGATCGAGTAACTGCGCCGGATCTCCTCGCACGCGCCGGGCCCTGCCGGATGGTGGCGTACCGTGATGTGCTGGCCGGCACGGTGGGCGAAGGTGGCGGCCTGCGCATCGGTTACTTCGAGGGTGACGGCCACGGCGGTGTCGCTGAGCCGGTCCAGCCGGTGCACGGGCAGGGCGTGAAAACCGGGTCCGGGCCGGACCGGCTGCGTCCGCCGGTCGCGCCTGTGCGGTGGCTCGGTGAGGGCACGGACAGCACCGTCTCGCGGCGTCATATCGCCTTCATGTGGCCGAAGGCCTCCCCGCAGGAGAGGCACACGATCACGGACTGGCAGCGCGTCGCCCCGAACGGGCTCTGCGGCCGGGTGGCCGTGGAGCCGCAGTGCGGGCACACCGCGCCCGTGCCGAGCCGCACGTCCGTCGGCGCGGTCCGGCTGCCCGGCGGCGAGATGCCGTTCTCGGCGAGCTTGCGCCGTCCCTCGGCCGTGATCCAGTCGGTGGTCCAGGCGGGCGCCAGAACGGTCCGCACCCGACCGTCCTCGTGCCCGCAGCGGGCGAGTTCGGCCCGGATCTCCGCCACGATGGTGTCCATGGCGGGGCAGCCGGTGTAGGTGGGCGTGACGGTGACCTCCACCAGCCCGTCCGGCGCCTCGGCCACCTGCCGCACCACCCCGAGCTCCCCGAGGGTGATCAGCGGCAGCTCCGGGTCCGCGACCGCGCCGACCCGCACCCGTACCTGCTCGGGAGTCAGCCGTTCGCGCACCGCCGTCACCAGATGCCTCCGGGGTACTGCCGGTGCACGGACTGGAGTTCGGCCACCAGCGGGCCGAACCCCTCGGTGTGCAGACCGTCCCGGCCGCCGCGGGCATGCCACGTCGTCCTGGGCAGGGTCAGGCCGGCCCGCTTGAGAACGCCGCCGACGGCCGCGTCCCACTGCTCCCGCAACCCCGCGGGGTCCACCGCGACACCGGCCGCGACGAGCCGTGTGGTGACCGCATCGGACTCGAACAGCTCGGCGGTGTACGGCCAGACCCGCTCCAGGCCCGCCTGCATCCGGCGGTGGCTCTCCTCGGTGCCGGTGCCCAGCCGGATCGTCCACTGCTCGGCGTGCTTGCAGTGGTAGGCGGACTCCTGCACGGCCTTGGACGCGAAGGCGGCGAGCACGGCGTCCGCGGAACCGGCCAGCGCGGTGTAAAGGAGCCTGCTGTGCCGGCTGAGGCAGAGCTGGCGCGCGAGGGTGACCGCGTAGTCCCCGTTCGGGATCTCGGCGAGCAGCACATTGCGGAACTGCCGCTCGGTGCGGGTGAACGCGAGGGTGTCCTCGTCACCGTCCCCGGTCAGCTCGGCCGAGTACGACAGCAGCGTACGGGCGTGGCCGAGCAGGTCGAGGGCGATGTTGGACAGCGCCAGATCCTCCTCGATGGACGGTGCCCTGGTGACCCAGGCGGCGAGCCGCTGGCACAGGATCAGCGCGTCGTCGCCGAGCGCCAGCGCGTACCGTGCGGTGTCGTCCTCCCGCGCGGCGGCGTCCGGCAGCGCGGTCTCAGTGGCGGTGGTCACGGTCACCCCCGCTGTCCGGGACGGCGTACTGCTCCGAGAGCCGGTACGGCTTGCCGGTGCCGTTGCTGAACAGCGGCTCCTTCTCGTCGGGGGCGGTGGCCCGGATGTCAGCGGACCGGACCACCCAGATCGACGACGGCTCCCCGCGCCGGGTGTACAGATCGCGGGCGTTGGCCATCGCCAGGTCGGCGTCGGCGCCGAGCACCGAGCCGACATGCTGGTGGCCGAGGCCGCGGCGGCTTCTGACGAAGACCTCCCACGGCGTCTCGGCCCCCGTGGCCGCGGATGTGTTCACTGCGGTGTCCCCCTGTTCTGGCCGGCCGCTGCTGCGGACCCGTGGGTTCTTTCCCGTCCGTCCCCCCGCGCCGCCTCGCGCCGGGCCGCCGCGACGGCGGCCTCCCGTACCCAGGCGCCGTCCTGGTGCGCGGCAATCCGTTTGGCCAGACGCTGCCGGGCGCAGTGGGAGTCGTCCGCGAGCACTTCGCGGTACTGGTCCCAGGAGACGGGTGTGAAGTCGTAGTGCCCGCGGTCGGGGTTCCAGCGGATGGCCGGGTCGGGCAGGCGCAGACCGAGCTCCTCGGCCTGCGGTACGCAGATGTCGACGAAGCGCTGGCGCAGCTCGTCGTTGGGGTGGCGCTTGATGCCCCAGGCGATGGCCCGCCTGGTGTGTGCCGCCCCGAAGGCGGCGGCCTTGTCCTTGCTCGCCGGGGTGTCCGGAGGGCCGAACATCAGTGCCACGGCGGGCAGCCACCAGCGTTCCACCGCGTCCTGTGCCATCTGCCGCTGCCCGGGTGTGCCCTGGCACAGCGCACGCAGCGAGTCGTAGCCCTGGCGGACGTGGAAGGCCTCCTCCTGGCAGACGCGCAGCATGGCGCGTGCGTACGGTCCGTACGAAGTGCGGCACAACGGCACCTGGTTCACCACGGCGGCGCCGTCCGTCAGCCAGGCGATGGCCCCGGTGTCCGCCCAGGTGAGCGCCGGGTGGTTGAAGGTGCCCGAGTAGCGCTGGCGGCCGCTGTGCAGGGCGTCGAGCAGTTCGGCACGGCTGACGCCGAGGGTCTGGGCGGCCGCGTAGAGATAGAGCCCGTGCCCCGCCTCGTCCTGCACCTTCGCGAGCAGTACGGCTTTGCGGCGCAGCGAGGGCGCGCGGGTGATCCAGGTGCCCTCCGGCTGCATGCCGATGATCTCCGAGTGGGCGTGCTGGGCGATCTGCCGGACCAGCATCCGCCGGTAGCCGTCCGGCATCCAGTCGTGCGGCTCGACCCGTTCGTCGTTGCGGAGCAACTCCTCGAACCGGGATTCCAGCCGCTCCTCGAGTGCGGTGTCGGAGGCCAACTCATGCCTCCCGAGCGGCGCTTGCCGACGCGCGGTTGACGCCGGCCGCGGGCGCGGCCGGCTCGTCGCTCTCCTGAAGGCCGCTCAGGAACCGCTCGTGGAGACGTCGCAGCGGACCCGGCGCCCACCAGTTGGCCCTGCCGAACAGTGCCATCAACGAGGGCACGAGGAGTGCGCGTACCAGGGTGGCGTCGATGACGACCGATGCGGCCGTGCCGAAGCCGAGCTGCTTGACGAAGATCAGCCGGGAGAGCACGAGCGCGCCCATCGGGATGCAGAACAGCACCGCCGCCAGGGTGACCGTGCGGCCGACCTTCTCCAGACCGGTGGCGATGGCCTCGCGGTCCGGCAGGCCGTGGTCCACGCCCTCCTTGATGCGGGAGAACAGGAAGACCGTGTAGTCGGTCGACATCGCGAGGGCCACCGCGAGCAGGATGATCAGCATCGTCGGCTGGAGGGCGCCCTGACTGGTGAAGTCCAGGGCGCCGGACAGGGTGCCGTCCTGGAAGACGAAGACCAGCAGCCCGAATGTGCCGGCGAGGGTGAGCAGGTTGGTGATGACCGCCTTCAGCGGGAGCACCACCGAGCCGGTCATCGCGAACAGGATGAGCAGCGTGGTGAGCGACATCAGGGCGATGCTCAGCGGCAGATGGTCACCGAGGCTCGTCATCATCGCGTCGTAGAGCGCGGTGTTGCCGGTGGGCACCGTCGGGTACGGGGCACTCACGCCCTCGATCGCGTCCAGCGTGTCCTGGGCGTCCACGGACAGCGGGGCGTCCTTGAGCGCCACCTGGGTCTCCCACATCCCGTCGCCGATCGGCCGCGGCGCAGTGACGGCGGCGACGCCGTCGATCCCGGCGAGTTGCTCACCGTAGGCGCCGAGCTTGGCGCCGGCGTCGTTCGGGGCCCGGGAGATGAGGTGCACCGGGGACTGCAGCGAGCCGGGGAAGTCCTTCTCGAGGGTCGTGTAGACCCGGCCCGCGTCGGAGTCCTGGGGCATCGAGGCGGAGTCGATCCCGGTGAACTTGATGCCGAGGACGGGAAGTGCGAGGGTCACGAGCACCGCGCCCGCCGCCACCGCGGTGCTGACGGGGCGGCGCATCACACCGTGCGAGAAGCGGTACCAGCGGCCGCCGGACGCGCTGCCGGCGCCGTGTTCCCGGGAGCGCTGCCAGCTCCTGGGCGCCCACTTGTTGATGCGCCCGCCCAGCACGGTGAGCAGCGCCGGCAGGGCCAGCAGCGCGAAGATCAGCGCGCCCAGGGACGTGGAGATGCCCGCGATGCCCATCGTGTAGAGGAACCGCTGCGGGAAGACCAGCAGTGAGGCCAGCGCCACGGCGACGGTCAGACCGCTGAACAGCACGGTACGGCCGGCGGTGCGCATGGTCCGGCCGACCGCCTCGTGCGTGCCGTGGCCCAGGCGCAGCTCCTCGCGGAAGCGGGAGATGATCAGCAGGCTGAAGTCGATGGACAGGCCGATGCCGAGCGCCATCACCAGGTTGAGCGCGAAGACGGACAGGTCGAGCACCGTCATCACGCCGCCGAGCACGCCCAGTGCCACGGCGATGGAGACGAGGGCGCCGCCCAGGGGGATCAGCGCCGCGATCACGCCCCGGAAGATGAACAGCAGCAGGATCAGCAGGACCGGGAAGGCGACCGCTTCCGCCCGGCCGAGGTCCCGGCTGGAAATCGCGCTGGCCTCGACGTTGGAGGTGGTCGGACCGCCCAGGGTGACATGGCCGCGCAGCTCCTTGTCCGCGTCGATGGCGTCCTGGGTCCTGGTGACGGCCTGCGTGACGGCGTCGCCCGGCTCGAAGCCGCGGACGCCGGCGACGAAGTAGGTGCTCCTGCCGTCCTTCCGTACCATCGCCGGGTTCCTGGCCGAGACGAAGTCGGTGACGGCCGCGACTTCGGGCCGCTTCTCGAACAGGTCGACCGCGCGACGCAGCAGTTCGGGGCGCTCGCCCGACTCGGGGTCGATGGGCTCGTCCAGTTCGACGAGGACGACGTAGCCCTGTTCGAGGTTGGCGCCGCTCGCCTTCTCGACGTTTTCGAGCACCTTCACGGCGGCGGACTCGGAGTCGTCGTAGTCGTCCACGCCCATGGTCATGGACTTCATCTGGGCTCCGCCGCCCGCCAGGCAGACGAGTGCGAGAAGCCCCACCGTCCACAGCACACGCCGCGGTCCCCTCTCCAACAGCTGCATCAGCCTTGCGAACACTTCGCGAACTCCTTTGCGCACGGGGGCCGGAACGGGGGCCGAGAGCGAGACGCCCCGTGGGTGAGGAGGTCGCGGCCCGCCTTCGCAATCCCCGCGGTGTCTATGGGGTACGCCACACCGTCCTGTTCGGCCCGCGAGGGATTGCCCAGGCGGTGCACCGGACTCTCTTGTCGGTGGGCGCCGCTTCGCACCGGACTTTCTCGTCGGTGGGCGCCGCTACGGCGCAGGGCCGGCCCCGTGCCGCTTCCGTGCCGCATCCGTACCGCCCGTGCGCCCGCCGTGTGCCCGAGGTGGCCACTGTCCGCCGCTCCCGCCAGGAAGGACCGCACCACCATGGCTTCCGACATCCGCGTATCCACCGCCGCACCGGCCCCCGACGACGCCGGTGCGGGGGGTGCCGGGTCCCCGGCGCATCCTGCACACCGACCCTGGCTGACCGCACTGCGCGACCTGGTGCCGATGCCGGACCGGTACCGGGACCTTCGGGTGGGCCGGGACGAGGCGCGGGCCCTGCTCGGCTGCGGGGACGAACTCCTCGACCGGCTCGCCGAGGACGGGCTCGCCCACACGGGCTGCGCGGACGATCTGCGCTTCGACTACTACGACCTGGCGAACGTGGCGCTCTACTCGGGCGCCGCCGGCAGCGTCCCGCTGGCCGGACAGCGGATGATGCTCCGGTTCGCCTCGGGGACCCCCGCCACCTGGACACCGCCGCGCCACTGGGCGCTGGATTGGCGGCTGCGCTGCCGCGAGCCCGAGTGCCCGGGCGGCACCTGGCGGATCGAACTGCCCACGCCGGAGGTCTTCGGCGGCAGCCTGGGCGAGCTGGAGTGCTCACAGCCGGCGGTGCGCGAGGACGACCGGCTCGTGGTGGGCCGTGCCGCTTCGCTGCGTCTGACCGGTCGCGTGACCACCTCGGGGCGGCGCGCCCCGCTGCTCTCGCCCATCGCCCGGCGCCACTTCGAGGCGCTGACGGCCGAGTTGCGCGACGGGCCGTACCGGTTCCAGTGGATGCACCCAAAGCTGCGCACCGACCCGGCCGAGACCCAGCGACTCGGGATCATGGACTGCACCGTCTGCTCCCTGGAACTCCAGCGCAGGGCGGAGGCGGACGGACTCACCACCCGTACCCGCCGCGGCCGCTACCTGGGAGTCCTGGACGCGGAGCACGCATGGTGCGAAGTCCTCGACGACGACGGCGAGTTCAAACCCGTCGACCCGGTCTTCGCCGTCCTCTCCGAGCGGCACCGACCGCCCCATGAGGAGTTCCGGGAATTCTGCGCCGGCTCCGTCCCCAGCCGGTTTCTGCCCTGGTCCGTGCCGGCCGGTCGGCCGCTGGCCGTACACGACTGCCCCGTCGGCGACGGGGCCTGGGACAACACCTTCAACGGCACCACAGTGAAAGGCAACGCATGAGCACCGTACGGGAAATGCTCGTCGAACTGACCGGCATGGCGGAGTTCGGCGGTGAGATCGCGGACGACGCCGGCCTCAGCGCGAGCGGCGTCGACTCGGGCGATCTGGTCCGCCTGGTCCTGCTGATCGAGGAGCGGACCGGCGTGGAGGTCACCGCGGAGGACATGGACGGCCTGTCCTCCATCGCCGACTACGAGCGCCTGATCGCCGCGCGCCGCGCGGGACAGGGAGCCGCCTGATGTGGCTCAGTCAGCTCCTGCACCGCAATCGGCAGTGCTTCGGGGACCGTACCGCGCTGGTCGACTCCGAACGCTCGGTCACCTGGGCCGAGTTCGACGACCGGACGGACCGGCTCGCCCGCTCGCTCGCCGCGCGCGGCGTCTCCCGGGGCGACCGGGTCGCCGTACTGTCACTCGACCGCATCGAGGTCCTTGAGTCCTACTTCGCGCTCGCCAAGCTCGGCGCGCTGTTCGTGCCGTTGAACCACAGTCTCACGGCTACCGAGCTGACGGGCATGGTGCGGGGGAGCGGGGCCGGCGTGATCCTCGGTGAGGCCTCGCTCCTCGAGCGCCACCCCGACCTGCCGGTCCGGCTGCGGATCGCGGTGGACGGCCCGCAGTACGCGCGACTGACGGAACCGGCAGCGCAGTCCGACG
Source organism: Streptomyces sp. NPDC004065 (assembly GCF_044903565.1). NCBI lineage: Bacteria > Bacillati > Actinomycetota > Actinomycetes > Kitasatosporales > Streptomycetaceae > Streptomyces > Streptomyces sp. NPDC004065. The sequence goes on from NZ_JBJDQT010000049.1 coordinate 8,439, forward strand.
ACGAGGCGGACGCCGGCTTCCGGCTGCCGGACGTCGCCGACAGCGACCTCGCCGCGATCCTGCACACCTCGGCCACCACGGGCCGGGCCAAGGGCGTCGCCGTCGACCACGGCTCGTTCCGCGGCATCTCACTCGGCTGGCTCGCGTCGGCGGCCCCGGACGACGACATGGTGCTGGTCAACTGCTGTCCGCTCTACCACGGCAGCATGACGATCACCCTGACCTACATGGCGGCGGGCGCCACGGTCGTGATCATGCCCGGCTTCACGCCGCAGCGGGCGCTCGCGGCGATCGAGCAGCACCGCGCCACGCACGTCTGGCTGGTCCCGCAGATGCTCCGCTTCCTGTTGCGGAGCAAGGGCCTGGCCGGCCACGACCTCGGCTCCCTGCGCGAAGTGATGTACGGGGCGGCGCCGATGCCCATCGAGCTGTACACGGAGGCCGCCGAACGGCTCGGCTGCGGCTTCCGGCAGGTGTACGGCATGACCGAGGTGGGCGGCCCGTTCGTCACCCTCGGCCCGGACGACCACCCCGAACCGGGCGGCGACCGGCCGCTGCCCGCCGGTCGGGTCATCCCCGGCATGTCGGTGCGGGTCCTGGACGACGAGGGGACCGAACTGCCGTGCGGCGCCGTCGGCGAGGTCACCGTGCGAGGCCCCGGCCTGATGCGCGGTTACTGGAACAACCCGGCCGCCACCGAGGAGATCACCGCCGACGGCTGGATCCGGACCGGCGACCTCGGCTTCCTCGACGGGACCGGACTCGTCCACCTGGTCGACCGGCGCAAGGACGTCATCCTGCGCGCCGGACAGAACGTCTACCCCGCCGAGATCGAACGCGCGCTGCTCACCCACCCGCTGGTGCGGGACGCGGCCGTGATCGGCGTCCCGGACCCGGACTACGGCGAGGTGCCGCTCGCCTACGTCGTCACCGGCCCGGCGGACGGCCCGGCGGACGGCCCGGCGGACGGCACCGGCGCGCGGGCCGTCACCAAGACCGAGCTGCTGGCGCACCTCGCCGAGCGCCTGGCGCCGTACAAGCGTCCCCGGCACATGGAGTTCATCGACCAGGTGCCCCGGAGTCCCGCCGGAAAGATCCTCAAGAAGCTGCTGCGCGCCTGAGCCGGAAGGAAGGCCATGACCAGCGCACCCACGCTCGACCTGCGCTACACCGCGGAGCGCACGCTCCGCGTCTCGGACGACACCGAGCTCTACTACGAGATCCAGGGCGATCAGGGCCCGTACCTCACCCTGGTGAACAACTTCTTCATCATCGCGCCGATGTGGCGCAACTTCACCGCCGAACTCGCCAAGCACAACCGGCTCCTCACCTACGACCTGCGCAACCAGGGCGCCTCCTCGGTCTGCCCGGACATGAACTGGGACGACCACGTCGAGGACCTGCGGGCCCTGCTCGACGGACTGGGCATCGAACGCACCCACCTGCTCGGCACCTCCGCCTCCGGCTTCATCTGCCGCGACTTCGCGGCCCGTTACCCGGAGCGGGTCGACGGACTGATCCTCGCCGGTCCGTCCTGCGCGCCCTCGGACGGCATCCGGCGCCGGGCCACCGAGCGGGCCTGCATCAACTCCCTCACGTCAGGGGGGACCCAGGCGCTGTGGGACCACCTGTACTCGGTGGTCTTCAGCGAGGAGGCGATGCGCGAGATGGGCGCGACCGGCTACCTCGGACTGCGATCGGCGTTCACGGCCGTCCACCCGCCGGAGCCGATGCTCACCAACCTCAAGTGCGCCACCCAAGTCACCGACGGGCCCGAACAGCTGGCCCGCATCAAGCAGCCGACGCTGCTGCTGCTCGGTGACAAGGACGAGATGTGGAACGAGGACCTCGGCGCACAGGCCGGACGTCTCATCGAGGACTGTGCGGTCGAGTGGATGCACAACATCGGCCACCTCCCCTACATGGAGGACCCGGACGGCTTCCAGACCCGCGTCCAGCGCTTCCTCGATTCGCTCGCGGCCCGGGACGCGGCAGTGGCCCCGCAGCCCGGTGACGTCCAGGAGCCGGGCACGGCCGGCACCCGCGTCCCGGACGGCGAGGAGCAGCTGATCGCCGAACTCTGCGCGCTGCTGCGCGAGGTCGTCGCCGACCGTGCCGACCTGCCCGAGACGGGTCTCGCCGAGACCCCGCTGAACAGCATCGGCCTGGAGTCCTGGGCGTTCACCATGCTCCTCGGCCGCATCGAGGAGCGGTTGTCCGTCGAGTGGGACATGGACGTCCCGCCCGAGGTCTTCGAAAGTCTCCGCTCGATCGCGAGCCACCTGCGCGCCCACCACAACCCCACCCTCCCCACCACTCAGGAGACCGCACAGTGATCGCCAGGACGGCTCCCGCAGCCCACGTCATCAGCGGCGCGACCGGCTTCGTCGGAGGGGCCTTCGCCCTGGAACTGCTCCAGCGGACCTCCGACCGCCTCGTGTGCCTGGTGCGCGGCGCCGACGACGCGGCCGCGACGCGCAGGCTGCACGACGCCCTCGGCCACGCCGCCGAGATGTACGGCGTCCCGGACCTGCTCCCGTCGATCCTGGAACGCACCCGCGCCGTCGCCGGAGACATGACCGACGATGCGCTGGCCGAGTCCGCCGACCGGTTCCGCGCCGCCGCGGGCGGCACCACGATCGGTACCTTCTGGCACGTCGCCGCCTCCCTCAAGTACGAGGACCGGCACGCCGACGAGATCAACCTGATGAACGTCAACGGCACCCGCAACGTCCTCTCCCTCGCCAAGACGCTCGGCGAGCCGGTGTTCAACCACGTCAGCACCGCCTACGTGGCGGGCAGGCGCACCGGGGCGATGCGCGAGGAGTTCCCGGGCGACACCGACTCGGCCAACAACGTCTACGAGTCCACCAAGACCATCGGCGAGGAGGAGGTCGCCGCCTCCGGTCTGCCGTGGCGGGTGCTGCGCCCGTCCATCGTCATCGGCCATGCCAAGACCGGCGCCGCCACCAGCTTCACCGGCATGTACGGCTTCGTCTCCTCGGTGCTGCGCTTCCGGCAGGCCGTGGAGAAGGAGTTCGGCAACCTGCTGCAGCACCGGCACGTGCCGATCGTCGCGGACCCGGAGATCGAGTGCGACCTGGTGCCGGTCGACCTCGTCGCCAGGAACGCAGTCACCATCGGCCGCGAAGGTGCGCTGAGCACCATCTACCACCTCAACAACGCCGGTTCGCCGACGGTCGGTGAGGTCATCGAGGAGATATTCGAGCTCGCCGGGCTGCGCGGCCCGCGCTTCGTGTCCAACCGTGGCCTGCTCACCGCGATCGACCTCAAACTGGACGAGGGGCTGCAGTTCTACGCCTCGTACATGATCAACGGGAAGCGCTTCGACCAGACCAACACCGAGTCCGTCTGCGGCAAGGGATCCCAGCGCTTCGACGTGGACCGGGCGGAGGTCCGCCGCTTCGTCCAGTGGTACCTGGACCGCATCCAGTCCGACGGTCGCAGCTCGTCCCCGGCGCGGTCCACCTTCGCCTACCACAGTGCACGCAAGCCGGCCGGCGGCACGCGGGATCACGGCCCGGGCCGGCACGCCGGCGACGCCCGGCCGGCTCCCGTCACCCACACGGGCCCGCGGGAGTCCGCCCGCTGACCGGCCCACGGCACCGACGCACGCCGACCACCACCGCCGAGACGCCGCACCGTCTCCCGTCCCCTCCAGGAGAGGAGACCGCACATGCCCCTGCCCGACGATCTGCCGAGGCCCGGGAAGTTGTTCGCCCTGGGCCTGATCACCCAGCAGGCCGCGAAGAAGTACCCCGACTCGCTGTTCTACCTGGACCGCCCCTTCGACCTCGCGCCCGAGCTGGGCCTCCGGCCCACCTACGCCCAGGTCGCCGAACTGGTCGAGGACACGGCCGCCAAGCTGTTCGCCGCAGGGGTGCGCCCCGGCGACACGGTGGCCGTCTTCAAGAGACACAACGCCGACATCCTGTTCCTCGCCTGCGCCGTCGGCCGCGTGGGCGCGGTCCCCGCCATGTTCGCGCCGTCCCTGGAATGGCCGACCGTGGTGAAGATGACGGCCAGGCTGAAACCCGACCACTTCATCACCGACCCGGCCCTCCTGGAGCGCGCCGGGGAACACCTCGGGGAACTGCGGGCGCATGCCCCGTCCGTGCTGCTCGCGCACGGCGAGGCCGCCGGGCTGCCGTCGCTGGCCGGCACCGTCGCTGGCGAGGCCCCGCCGTACCCGGACATCGCGCACGACTCGCCGGCGCTGATCACACACACCTCCGGCACCACCGGTGTGCCCAAACTGGTGGCCGCCGCCCGGCGCGGCACACAACTCCCCATCAACACCCAGGCGCGGATGGCGAGGCTGCTGCGGTACCGCGAGACCTTCGCCATGTGCATCTCCTTCGTGCACGCACGCACCTACGCGGCCCTGGCCACCGCGCTCCAGCTCGGTATCGGCATCGCCCCGCTGGCCGACGCGGACGTGGACAGCGTGCGCGAGGTGCTCTCCGAATGCCGTCCGGGCTGTGTCGAGGCACACCCCAACATGTACCTGCACTGGGAGGAGCTGGCGGGCGTCCCGGACGGACCCTTCGAACGGGTGCGCATCTTCATGAGCACCTTCGACGCCATCCACCCGCGCAGCATCCGCGCCCTGCTCGGGGCGAGCAAACGACGCTCCCCGCTGTTCATCCAGACCTACGGGCAGACCGAGACCGGCCCCGTCACCATGCGGATCTACACCCGCCGCAACATCCGCAAGGCGGACGGCCGTTGCGTCGGATTCGTCTTCCCCGGCATGACCAAGGCCCGGATCCGGCCCCGCCCGCAGGACAAGGGCACCCCCAACGGCTACATCCAGGCCAAGTCCTCCGGCCTCGCCCTCACCTACGTCGGCCAGCAGGAGCTGTACGACGAGCGGTGCGAGAGCGACTGGTGGAATCTCCAGGACATCGGCTACCGGTCCCGCTGGGGCTGTGTGCACCTGCTCGACCGGGAGTTCGATCAGACCGCCGGCCTGCAGAGCCTGCTGGCCGCCGAGGACGCCCTCATCGAGGCACTGCCCGAGCTGACCGAGGCGGTCTTCGTCCGGGTCGGCCAGACCGTACGGCCCGTGGTGTGCACCCGCCGGGACCGGCCGCTGGACCGTTCCGCCTGGAAGGCCGCCGTCGCGCACCTGCCCGAACTGCCGGAGCCGGTGCACGTCGCCTGGGAGCACATGCCCCACACCGCCACCTGGAAGGTGAAACGGAACGTACTCGCCGCCGGTCTGGCGGACGGTTCCATCCCGGCACTGGAAACGGTGCTGATCTGAGATGACCACCCACCCGCTGCCCGTACCGCTGCCCCGGGAATGGACCACCGGCGCCGGCGTGCGCGTCGAGCGCACCCGCAGTGCCGTCGACGGCGAGTCCGCCATGCGAGAACTGGAGAGCACGCTGGACACCCGCCGGGGTGCCGTGCTGCGCTCCGACTACGAGTCACCCGGCCGCTACCGGCGGCACGCCGTCGGCTACAGCGACCCACCCGTCGAGATCGTGCTGCGCGGACTGCGCACGGTTCAGGTCCGCGCGCTCAACGAGCGCGGTCAGGTGCTGCTGCCGGTGCTGCGCGCCGCGGCCGGCAGGACCCTGCGCGAGATCGGCGAACTCACCGCCGACGGCCCGGGGTTCCACGGCCTGGTGCGAAGCACCCCGCGTCAGGACCTGTTCCGGGAGGAGGACCGCTCGCGCCGGCCGGGCGCCTTCGACTTCGTCCGCGCCGTCCGCGACGCGCTGTCCGGCCCCGTGGGGGACTTCCTCGGTCTGTACGGCGCCTTCGGCTACGACCTGGTCCTCGCCTTCGACCCGGTGCCGCTGCACCAGACAGGGCGGTCCGCGCAGGACCGCGACCTGGTGCTGCACCTGCCGGACCAGGTGACCGTCACCGACCCGGTGGCGGGCACCGCCTGGCGGCACAGCTACGAGTTCACCGCGCACGGCCGCAGCACGCACGGGCTGCCACGGACGACCCCCGCGGAGCCGTTCCGCACCGCGGGCCCCACCGACGGCAGCAGCGGCGACCACGCACCCGGTGAATACGCCGCCCTGGTCCGCCAGGCCCGGGAACGGTTCCGCGCGGGCCACATGTTCGAGGTGGTGGCCAGCCGTACCTTCGACCGGCCGCTGCACTGCCCGCCCTCGGAGCTGTTCCGCACACTGCGCACCCGCAACCCCTCGCCGTACCAGATGCTGATGAACCTGGGCGAGGGCGAACACCTCGTGGGCACCTCGCCGGAGATGTTCGTACGGGTGCACGCCCGATCGACCGCCGAAGGCACCGGCTGGCGCGTGGAGTCGGCGCCCATCAGCGGCACCGTGGCACGCGGCCGCGACGCCCTGGAGGACGCCGAACAGGTCAAGGCGCTCATCGGCTCCGAGAAGGAGGAAGCGGAGCTGACCATGTGCACCGACGTGGACCGCAACGACAAGTCGCGGGTCTGCCGGCCCGGCACCGTACGGGTCATCGGACGCCGCCAGCTGGAGCTGTACTCCACGCTGATCCACACCGTCGACCACGTCGAGGGCCTCCTGCGGCCGGAGCGGGACGCACTGGACGCCTTCCTCAGCCACATGTGGGCGGTGACCGTCACGGGCGCGCCCAAGCACGCGGCGGTCGCCTTCCTGGAGGAGCACGAGCGGTCCCCGCGCCGCTGGTACGGAGGCGCGGTCGGCCGCATCGGCTTCGACGGCACCCTGGACACCGGCCTCACCCTGCGCACGATGCACCTGCGCGACGGCCGCGCGCGGGTACGCACCGGCGCCACCCTGCTGTACGACTCGGTGCCCGAGACCGAGGAGCGGGAGACCGAGCTCAAGGCGAAGGCGCTGCTCGACGCGCTGGACAGCACGTCCGGGGCCGGGCCGTCCCGCGGCTCCCGGCCAACGGCGGCCCCCTCGACCGCCGCGGACGGCACCGCGCACCGGCCCCGGGTGCTCCTGGTCGACCACCAGGACTCCTTCGTGCACACCCTGGCCGGTTGCCTCCGGCAGGCGGGCGCGCACGTCTCCACGTACCGCAGCGGCTTCGACAAGGCCCTGGTGGCGGACATCGGTCCGGACCTGCTCGTGCTTTCGCCGGGTCCCGGCCGCCCCGAGGACCACGACACCGCGGGCACCCTGCGCATCGCCGAGGACCACGGCATCCCGGTGTTCGGAGTCTGCCTGGGCATGCAGGCCATCGTGGAGTACCTGGGCGGGCGCCTCGGGGTGCTGGACCGCCCCTTCCACGGCAGGGCCTCGTCGGTCTCCATGGTGGACGACGGCGGGGAACTGCTGCGCGGACTGCCGCCGCGGTTCACCGCCGGCCGCTACCACTCGCTGTACGTCGACGACGCGTCCCTGCCGCCCGGCCTGCGGGTCACCGCTCGCTGCCCGGACGGCGTGCCCATGGCGGTCGAGCACGAAACCCGGCCGCTGGCGGGCGTGCAGTTCCACCCCGAGTCCCTGATGACGCAGTTCGACGACCACGGGCAGTTGCTGATCGGCAACGTCCTCGCACGACTCGCACGGCGGCTTCAGCCCGCCGGCGGCGTGCCCATGCGTGACGAGAAAGGCTGACGACCATGACTGACACCGCTGCCCCGGTCCGGCGGACCTGGCAGGCGCCGGGCGAGCTGCACCCCGAAGACCGCCGTGAGTTCGGCGCGATGCTGCGCTACTGCCTGGACGGCACCGCTGAGGGCGAGATTCACCTGGGGCCGGTGCCCCGGATCGACTTCGGCGCTGCGGACGAGACGCGGGCAGACCGCGTCGAGCGGCTCCTCGACGAGGCGTTCAAGCGGTTCGCGGGCGCTCCCCAGCGGCCCGACCGGACCCGTCTGGACCGCTGGGACCTGGCGGCCGAGCCCACGGCGCCCGGGGCCACCGGCCCGCTGGGCGACGCCCCCGCGGACGGCCGCATCGGCCCGGGCCTGTTCGTCAGCGGCCCCCGCAACGCGCTGCTGATCCGCACCCTGGAGCGGCTGCTCGGGCAGATCGCCGGGCGGCTCGGCGCCGTAGAGTACACGGTGCCCGCGCTGCTGCCCTGGACCACTCTGGAGAAGGCCGGCTACACCGGCAACTTCCCGCAGCACATCACCGCCGCCGCGGTCGTCCGGCCCGACCTGGACGCGCTCGACCGCTTCGGCGGCGCCACCGACGCGGGCGCGCGCGCGGCCGAGTTGGAGTTCACCCCGGTCGCCCTCGCACCCGCCGTGTGCCTGGGGCTGTTCGAGCGGTTCCAGGGCGCACACCTGACCGAACCACTGACGGTCACCGCGACCGGCCAGTGCAGCCGCTACGAAGGCAAGGCCACCGCCGACACCTCTCCCACCCGACGCTGGTCGTTCAGCATGCGCGAGATCGTGTACGTCGGCGACCGGCCGGGCGCCCGCGCCTTCCACGCACAGGTTCTGGAGGAACTGCTCTCCCTCGCCGACGGTCTCGGCCTGCCGTGCAAGGTGCAGCCCGCGTCGGACCCGTTCTTCACCAAGGCACGCCCGCAGATGGCCCAGTACCAGGCGGCCATGGACGTCAAGTACGAGCTGGTGGGACGGATGGCGCACGACGGCTCGGGCGTCGCGGTCTCCTCGCTGAACTACCACAACCAGCACTTCGGCAAGGGCTTCGACATCGCCTTCGATGGCCGGCCGGGCTTCTCCGTCTGCTGGGCCTTCGGCCTCGAACGCTGGGCGGAGTGGCTCGGCGGCTACCTCGGCGACGACCCGGCGCAGTGGCCGGACCAGCTCCGTCAGCAGTGCTGAGAGCCCGCACAGCAGGCCAAGGCCACGGCAAGGGCGCCGCACAGGGCGCGCGACCCGACGACGGATCCGGCGTACTGCGGGCCCTGCTCGCGCTGCGCCCCGTCGTCGAGGCCACGCCACTCGGCACGGCGTCCGGCGAGGCCCGGCTCGCGCTGGGCCTCGCCGCGGTGACGGAGCCGGGGCTGCGCCCGGCGGGCCCGGGCGAGGAACGGCTGTGCGCGGGCCTGCCTCCCGTCCGGGCCCGGGACTTCCTCGCGGGCCGGGGTGCCCTGCGACGGGCCCTGGGCCGGGCCGGGCAGCCGACCGCTGCGGAGATCCTGTACCGGACGGACGGCGTCCGGCCCGCCATGCCGCCCGGCGGCGTCGGCTCGCTCAGCCACTCCGGCGGCGTGGCCGTCGCACTGGCCGCCCCGGCCACACACTGCACCGCACTCGGCGTGGACCTGGAACGTCACCCGCTGCCGCTGTCCGCGGCCCGGCTGGTGCTCCACGGCGACGAACGGCTGATCGTGAGCAGCGAGTCGGGCGAGCCGGAACCCCGTAGGCAGGGCCGGCGGGGCAGGTACGAGGCGGCAGGCGCCGCCGGCGGCGAGCAGCGCGGTGCCGACCGGGCGGAGGACGAGGACGGGGAACGCCGTCCGAAGGACGAGGAACGCCGTCTGCGGGAGCTGTTCTCCGCCAAGGAGTCCGCGTTCAAGGCGCTGTACGGGCTGCTTCCCGCGCCGCACCGGCCCACCACACCGCTCGGGATCGCGATCCGGCCCGCGAACGGGGGCTACTCCGCCTGGGCGCGTGCGGTGCCGGAGCGGGTGCTGCACGTGAACGCCCGCTGGGTCGACAGCGCGGTCCTGACCTGGACCGCCACCGACTGCCCAGCGGGCGGGACCGGTTGACCGGGAAGACCGGGTTCCGGGTCAGCGCCAGGCGGCCTGGAAGTTACGCCGTGCGCGGTGCAGCCGGGAGCGCACCGTGCCGACCGGCAGCGACAGCACGCGCGCCGTCTCCCGCTCCTCGAGGCCGTAGACCGCGCGCAGCGTGAGGATGTCGCGCTGGTGCGAGGGCAGACGCTCAAGGACATCGGCGATGGCGACGCGGAACGAGGGGTCGTCCGCGGACGGCTGGTCGACCAGTTCGGTGGTCGTGACCTGTCCCGCGCGCCGTGCGACACGCGCGGCCTCCCGCACCGTCACGGCGCGCACCCAGCCGTAGAAGGCCGCGGGTTCGCGGAGGGTGCGCAGCCCGCGGAAGACCGCGAGCAGGGACTCCTGCACTGCTTCGGGCCGGTGCGCGGCGTCCACCGAGGAGCACAGCCGCCGTATGAACGGCGTGATGTGGAACAGCAGGTCGTTCAGCGCGCGGCGGTTGCCCGCCTGGGCGCTCAGAATCAGCTTGTCGACTGGTTGGGCCATGGCCGTTTCGTTCATTCCCCCGCCTTGCGCTTGTGCAATCTCCATCGGGGGATTGTGAGAATTCCGCAACGCCGGACGCCGAATGACACCACCCGCGCTCAATCCCCCTGCCTCCAGGCTATGGCAGAAATGGATGGAACCCATCAATTGGTGCTGGCCGGGTTCAGCCATGGCAAAACTTCGCCATCACGCTCTTGCAGAGGAATGAGCAGCGACGGCACCGAGTGTGATGGCCTTCATTCCGCCCACGTGATCTGACTCTCACCGACCCGCGTTTTCACAAAGTGGCCGAGGTTGTGCGGGGTGACGTCGACCGGGGGATCCCGCGGAGCTGACACCAGTCAATCGTCAGATTCCTGAGTCCGGGCGGCAGTTGGTGGCCAGCAGGTCATGAGGGGCCAAGCCCGCAAGGCCCTGGCTGGCGAATCCGATGTGAGGTTAGAGTCACCGTGTGTGAGTGGAGTTCTAGTACGGTAGAACTTGTTCCTCGGGGGATGGAACTGTGGAAAAGAGCGAAACAGGCGTGGACGTGCGGGCGTCCGAGGTATCCCGACTCGCTGTTTATATGGAGCTGCGAGAGCGTGGGGAATCCGATCCGGAAGACCTTACGGACAGCTTCGGATTGTCTCGATCCGAGGCACGCGCGACGTGGGCTTCACTGCGTCGTCTCGGATTGGTGAGCTGGCCGACCGAGGCACACGAGCGCGTCGTACCAGTGGATCCGGGATTCGCCTTGATGCGTGCGCTCCGGCGGCAGCAAGACCTGGCCCGGCGCAACCTTGAGAAAACCCGGCAGATGCACGAGGTGCTGGAGACACTGCTGGAGGTCTACCTGCCGGCGACCGGTTCCACACGGTCCCGCATCGAGGTCACCTCCGTCAGCACCGTGGAGGAGATGGTGCAGGGGCTGTACGACGTGACCGACACGGCGCGCTCCACCCTGCGCACCGCCTACGCGGAAAACACGCTTCCGGTCCGGCTGCGCCGCAGGCTCGACCGGCTCCGGCAGCGGATGTTCGACCGGGGTATCCAGATCCGCTCCGTCCGGCTCCGCCGCGACTCCGTCCTTCCGGGCTCGTACGACACCTTCAGCCGCCTGGTGGCGCAGGGTGTGGAGCTGCGGCTGGCCTCGGTCATCCCGCTGAACATGATGATCATCGACTCGGACTTCGCGGTGCTGCCCGCGGCCGCGGGAGAGCCGGGAAGTCCCCAGCTCACCATCCACAGCGCGGCACTGGTGAACGCATTGACTCAGGTATTCGAACACACCTGGCGCGGGGCGACCCCGTTCGCCCCGGAGGGCGACCGTTCCCCTGCCGAGCTTTCGAACGAGCAGCGAACGCTTGCGCAGTTGCTGGCCGACGGCATGAAGGACGAGGCGATCGCGCGCACCCTCGGAGTCTCGCCGCGCACCGTGAGCCGGCTGATCGCCGACCTGATGCAACGGCTCGGCGCCAACAGCCGCTTCGCGGCGGGCGTCCGCGCCGCCCAGTACGGCCTGCTCGACGACGCTCCCCCGCACCTCAGCCCGGCCCCGAAGCCCCAACGGACCCCCGCGGCACCAGCCCGGACCACGGAGCAGGGATGATCCGGAGCCCAGCGACCGCAGCGTTCGGGCCACATTCGCTTGGTGTGTTTTCGGTCTCCGGCGTCAGGTGGGAAGTGACTCGTCCACAAGGCCTCACCGGTGGCGGCTGCCTTGCCCATGACCATTTCCTTCTCCCCACCGGGTCCCGGTGGCTCCGCCCCGGCGGGCGCGGTCTGTCAAGGCACGCCTTCCGGACGTGCACTGCTCCCTCGGCCGCTGTGGAGCGGCGCCGAGAAACGGCGTGTTGATGTCGCTGAGCCGCGGGCGTGATGGATAGTTCTGCCTTTCCCGGTGGGGCCGGGGCACGCGAGTGGGAGGTGGGGACGAGCCCGGAGGCCGTAGGACGCCCGGGGAGCCGAGGGGGGTTGGGTGCGCATGGTCCGTGTTCTCGTGGTGCACGATGCGGCGCTGCTGCGGACGGCACTGGTGCAACTGCTGCGGTCCGCCGACGCATTCGAGGTGTCGTCCATGCCCTCCCTCGACGACGGTCCCGAGGACGACGGCTTACCCCCGGACGTGTGCGTGGTGGACGGAGACTGTCTCCAGGGGCCGGAAGACGTCCCTCGTGCGTGGTTCCGGGACCGCCTCGGGGCTCGTCTCGTCGTCCTCGGGGCTTCGCGGCGGCCTGGTGTGCTGCGAAGAGCCTTCGACGCGGGAGCGCTGGGGTTCGTCGACAAGGACTCCTCTTCGCAGCGGCTGATCGCTGCTTGCCACGCCGTCGCCAAGGGCGAGCGGTTCCTCGACGAGAGACTCACCGTGGCGCTGCTGGAAGCCTCCCGGATGCCGCTGACGACTCGCGAGCTGAACGTGGTCTCCCTGGCGGCGCAGGGCGCACCGATCGCGGAGATCGCCGGCTGCCTGCACCTGTCCCGGGGAACCGTCCGCAACTACATGGCCAGCGCCATACGGAAGGTGGGGGCGCGCAATCGTGTGGACGCGATCCGCATCGTGCAGAGCGCCGGCTGGATGTGAACGGGTCACTCCCAGGTGCCGCTCCAGTGCCCCACCAGGTCACGGTAGAGGGGCGAACAGGCGAGGAGGTCCCGATGGGTGCCGCACGCCGCACCGGCACCGTCCAGTACCAGGATCCGGTCGGCCCGCATCGCGGACGACATGCGATGCGCCACGACGACGAGTGCTCCCGGACGTCGTGCCAGTGCCTCCTCGGCTCGTGCCTCCGACGCCGCGTCGAGATGACAGGTCGCCTCGTCGAGGAGGAGCAGGCGAGCCGTCGACAGATGTGCGCGTGCCAGAACCAGCAATTGGCGCTCGCCCTGTGAGAGGTCACCGGGACGTACCGGCGCGTCGAGCCCGCCCAGGCGCTCGACGAGAGGGCCGGCCCCGAGTTCCCGCAAGGCTGCCTCGATGTCGTCCCGCCGCGCGTCCGGCCGGAGGTAGCTGAGGTTGTCCCGGACCGTGCCGGTGAAGACGTACGCCTGCTGGGGCAGCAGGACACGAAGGGAGCAGAGTTCCGCAGGGCTCCGGCCGGCGATCGTCCGGCCGGCCACTTCTACCTCGCCGCTGCGGGGGGCGAGTGTCCCGGCGATGAGGCGGGTCAGGGTCGACTTGCCGATGCCGCTGGGACCGACGACGGCCAGGTGCTCGCCGTCCTCGATGCGCAGATCGAGCGCGTCGAGGACCGGCTCGGCCGCTGCCCCGTAGGCCACGGTCACCGCCCGCAGTTCCACCGCGGGAGCCGGGTGCGCGACCCGGGGGGCCTTCCGCAGCGGGCAGGCGGCCTGCCGCGGCAAGCCGGCGCGCGCATCGGCGGGCGTCCGGGGCGTGGTGCCGGGGAGGAGCGGAGGCCGCATCGGCGTGGTGAACCGGTCCAGTACCACGAGCAGTCGGGTCCCCGCGGCGCCGATCGCGGTCATGAGGGTGTGCAGGGCGGGCAGCAGCGCCTGGGCGAGGTAGGTGAACGCGCCCAGCAGGGCGCCGGTGGTGACTCCTCTCCCGCGCAGCCATGGCACGGCCACCACCAGGAGCAGCACCGGCAGGTGGCCCGCGACGCCGACGGCCAGCGTGCGGAGCGCGGCCCAGCGGGCGAGGAGACGTGAGGTGGCGGCTGCTTCGGCGATGAGCCGTGCTCCCTGCCGTGCCGCTGCCGCCTCCGTACCGCAGGCGGTGATGTCGCGCAACGCCCGGCGGGTGCGCGCCGCGTGATCGCCCAGCGCCTCGTCGGCGGCGAGCGCCCGCCGTTGCGCGGCCGCCATGGGCCGCAGGGTGGCCAGGAACAGGGTGAGGCCCCCGACAAGCGGCGGCACGACGATGACGAGCAGGGCCGGGTTCAGTGAGAACAGTCCCAGCACAGCCCCGGCGGCGGTGAAGACGAACGAGCGTACGGTGAGGACGATCCCGGCGAAACTGTCCCGCACGATCTCGGCCTGGTTCGTCAGCCGCGAGACCGCGGCACGGTCTCCGCCACCGGGACGGGCCAGAGCACGGGCCAACGACTGGTCGGCCGCCCGCCGCACCAGCTCGTCGCGCAGCGGTTCCGTCAGCCCGGCCAGCTGAGCGAAAACACCCCTGACCACGGGCGCCCCCAGCAGCACGGCAACGCCGGAGACCGCGAGCCAGCCCAGTCCGGCGAGAGTGTCACCGACGAGGAAGCCCCGGTCGACGGCCCGGGCGACCCCGTAGCCGACCGCCAACGTCTGCGCGGACTCCGCCACGGACCACGCCGCGAGCCGCGCGAGCACACAAGTGCGTGCGGCGAGGAAACGACGGGCGGACGGCACGAGCCGGCCCACCGGCCCGGTGCTGCCGGGACGCGGCGCGGGCGAACGGCTGCTGTCGACGAAGGTCACGGCCCCACCTTGCCGCGAGCAGGGAACATCCCGTCCCGGCTGGGCCCGTCGCCGCCGCCTTCGGTCCAGAGGGGTCCCTCGCCATGGTCCTCGCCGGCGAACACCGCCCGGTAGTCGGCCTGCTTCCACAGGTGCCGATGGGTGCCCACCGCCCGTACCCGTCCGCCCTCGAGCCAGATCACAAGATCCGCTCGGGCCGCCACCGACGGGCGGTGCGCCACCACCAACCGGGTGGACGCCCCGAGAGAGCGGCGCAGTGCCTGGTCCACCGCGTGTTCCGTGACGGTGTCGAGACTGGATGTCGCGTCGTCCATGACGAGCAGCCGGCCCGCGTGGGCGAAGGCGCGAGCCAGGCCCAGGCGCTGGTGTTCGCCGCCGGACAACGGGGCGTCGGCGAGCCGGGTGTCGTACCTGTCGGGAAGGCGGCGTACGAAGGTGTCGGCGCCCGCGACGCGCAGCGCCTGTCGTACCCGCTGCGGTGACACGGTGCGTGCTCCGGCCGCGACGGCTTCCGCCACGGTGCCGTCCCCCAGCACCGGCCGCGCGAAGGCGAAGCCGACCTCCGCGCGCAGGCACGAGCGGGTCAGCCGGCCGAGAGGAGTTCCGTCCAGCAGGACCTCCCCCTCATCGGGAACGATCAGCCGGCCGGCCACGGCGGCCAGGACGGACTTGCCGGCACCGCTGCGGCCCACCACCGCGGCGCTCAGACCGCCCGGCACGACGACGTGGCCCACCCGCAGGACCTCCCTCCCGTCCCGCAGGACGCGCACGCCACGGAGTTCGAGGGCCCCCGGGCCGTCCGGGGGGAGAGTCCGGGTACCGCAGGGCAGGGCGGGAAGCCGTTCCAGCGTCGTGGTGCGTTCCCGTGCCGACCGCCCTCTGACGAGTGCGCCGAGCAGGGTGGCCGCACCGCCGAATCCCGCGGTCAGCTGCGCGTACCGGGACACCGCCAGCAGTTCGCCGACGCTCAGGGCCCCCGCGCCGAGCCGGAGGCCGCCGACGGCCGTGGCGGCCACGGTCAGCAGCGGGACCAGGACACCGCCGGTCGCCAGCGCCCTGCCGTGCAGCACCCACATGCGCCTGCCCAGCTCGGCGAGCTCGGTCAACGGCATCAGTACGCGCTCACGCTCACGGACGGCCGTCCCGGCGGCGGCGATGGTCTCCGCGCCCTCCACGGTCTCCAGCAGGCGGGCCGCGATGTCCGACTGCACACGCTGGTAGGCGCGTACCGACGTTCCCGTGTCACGGGCGAACGCCCGCAGCACCAGGGCCAGGGCCGGCAGCCCGGCCAGGACGCAGGCGGCGACCCACACGTCGACGACGGCCAGCGCGACGAGCGCGCCGGCCGGGGTGATGAGCGAGGCCGCCAGTGCGGCCCGGGCGGCCGGAACGCCGCCGGCGTCGGAGGCGTTGAGGGTCAGCCGGGTCGCGATGTCCCCGGGGGAGTACCGGCTGACCGGGTCCGGGACGGTGCGCAGCATTCCGGTGAGGGCGCGGGAGCGGATCGCGGCGGTCCAGTCGGCGGTGCACCGGCCGGTGAGCAGCGCGGTCAGGCTGTCGAGCAGGATCTCACCGACGAGCAGTGCGGCGCTCGCCGCGAGCCAGCCTCCGGCGGAGCCGTCGTGCAGCAGCAGGTCCACCGTGCGGCCGAGGACGAGGGGCTGGGCGACCGCGACCACTGCCGCCGCCACCGAGCACACCAGGACCAGCAACTCGGGCAGGCGGCCCGGATCGGTGCCGTACGGGCCGTACGGGCCGGGCGCCGAACGGGTCCGTCGCCGCCGGGCCGGGATGACTCCCACCAGTTGTCCCTTCTCGTGGCCGTCGCCACCCGCGGCGGAGACGAGGCGCGGTGGAGACGAGGCGCGGTGCGCCGGCGCCCCGGCGGTGAGCCCGGGGCGCCGGCACCGAATCGCGCGGCCCGCCGCGGCGGGCCGCCTCCCACGTCAGTTACAGGTCGTCACGCTGAGGCTGCTGTCGCCGCAGAGCAGCAGGCTGGCGCGGCTGCCCGTCTCGACGTCCCCCATGGCCTCTTCCTTGGGGGTCTCCATCGACTGCAGATCGAACAGGTTCATGTGCTCTTCCCTTCGTCCGGCAACAGGTGCTGTGTTCACGGCCCCGGGCGGGACCGGCTCGTGGGCCGCGGCTGCCACCGCGGCGAGGGGAGGAACGGCAGACCGGCGGGCCGGTCACCGCATACGGACGCGAGGGCCAGCAGGCACCCGGCGGTCCCGGTGGAGATGTCCATCGACAGGCGCATCATCTGTTCGCCGGGGAAGGCGAGCCGGCCGCGGTAGGACATGGCATGCCAGGCCAGCGCGTCGATCTGGCGCCGGACGGCCTCCGGACCGGTGCCCGGCCCGCAGGCCGTCGTCCGGCCGAGGTACAGCACCATCCCGGCCACGCCGCGGTAAAGCCCCGGCTGGGCGTAGAACATGGCCTGCGCGGCGCGCACGATCTCGGTCCGAGCCTGCTCGAACCGCTCGTCGGTGCGGTGCGCCAGGTAGTCGTCGAGCACCATGCCGATGCCCACGCTGCCGGCTCCCAGGTACGGCATCGTGCGCCAGCCCTCGTCCACCTGGAGGGCGCCGCCCGCACCCCGGACGCAGCACGACAGGTCCTGACGCAGCGCGGTGCCGGCGAGGTCGAGCAGGCCGGTCTCACCTGTGCGTTCGTACAGCCGCAGGAACAACAGGGCGCTGCCCGCCGCGCCGTGCAGCAGACCGGCTCGGCGGCGACGGCTGCCGGACCGCCCCTCGGGCGCGTCGGCCGCGATGCTCCGGGCACTCAGCTCGGCGCACCGCAGAGCCGCGGTACGCAGAGCGGTGTCGCCGGTGGAGGCGGCCAACGCATCCAGCGCCAGGCCCACTCCGGCCGTGCCGCTGTGCAGATCCGCGCCGAGACCCTCCAGGGAATGGTCGAGAAGCATTCCGGTGAGATCGAGCGCCCGGTCCCGGTGGCCGAGGTGGTCCAGGGTCCACGCGACTCCCGCGATGCCGTCGTGAAAGCCCAGCGGCATGCCCGACGGCGGTTCCTTCGTCCGCTCGAGCAGCCACTGCTCCTCGTCCCCGTCGCGTTCGGCACCGCTCTGGGCGAGGGCGTACAGCACTCCGGCCGCTCCGTAACCGAACGACAGCCCGCCGCCCGCGGTGGAGAACTGGGCGACGTCGCCGGGAAAGAGACGGTCGTCGCGGGACGGAGTCGCCGACGCACGGATGGCCGCCGTCATCGAGTCCCGGCTGCGGGGCCAGTCCCCCGGCTCCACCGGGACGAAGCGCTCCCCTCCCCGCCGCGCCACCGGTGGCCGGCTGCCCGCGGCGTCGGTGATCTCCTCGACCGCCGCGTCGAGGAAGGCACGCGGAACCGGAAACTGCTCCGCCACCACGTCGGCGAGGTGCTCGGCCTTGCGCCGATCGAGCGCGAGAAGACTGGTCAGCGGCAGGAACAGAGCCAGCCGCAGACAGGCCAGCGCGTACCGGTCCACGGCCGTGCCCTGCCGGCCGTGGGGCGCCACGAACGCAGGGTGGGCGACCGTCTGCCGGCCCAGCTCGTCGACATGATGGGCTGCTTCGAAATCCAGCAGAGCCACCCGCCCGTCGTCGCGGAGCATGATGTTGAACAGATGCAGGTCGTTGAAGACGACACCGCGGGCGTGCACACCCGCCACGGCCTGCTCGACCTGGGCGTGGACGTCGAGCGCCCACGCGGTGTACTCGGCCAGGCGCTCCTGGCCGGGGTCGGCCTCGATGAGCGGGTGACGCCGGGCGAAGAAGGTGTTGAGCGGCTTGCCGTCGAGGTACTCCAGGGCAAGGAAGTGATGGTCTCCCACGGTGAAGCAGCCCCGCACCGCGGGCGTGCAGGACAGCCCTGAAAGCCGTTCCAGGGCCCGGCGTTCGCGGTGCAGGCGGGCCACCGCGTCGGCGCCGTCGGCCGCCAGCCCCGCGTGCGGGCGGGCCTCCTTGAGGACCACGAGCTCACCCGTGCGGACGTCACGCGCCCCATAGACTCCACCGCCGTTGGAGAAGTGGAGCGCCGACTCGACGGCGTACGGGATGCCGGCCAGCGTCACTGTCGCCCGCGCATCGACGTGGGGCCGCAGGAAGGCCGGCACACTCACCCAGTCGGGCACCTGGAACACCGGACCGCGAAGATCGGGAACAAGTACCCCCTCGGGATTCGCGACGGCCGGCCGCAACTCACCGTTCCCGTCATAGCAGTTGCGGCGGGTGAAGCTGCCGTAGCGCACATGCACCGGGCTGTCGCCGAGTCGGAGATCGCTCAGTATCCGCGGCCCGGGCTCACCGGCGAGCAGCGCGGCCAACTCCCCGGCGAGGCACTCGAACTGCTCCTCGTCCGCCGGATACACGGTGATGAACTTCCCGCTGCCCGCCCGGTCCGCGTACTTGGCATTGCGCTGGTGCAGCAGATAGCGACTCGGGACGAACTTGAACGCGACCCCGCGCTCCAGGCAGTACCCCCGCACCCGCTTCAGGACGGAGTCGGCGTTGTCCAGACACGCGGAGACATGGATCTTCCACCCCTGCGACGGCAGCACGACATCCAGCGGGCGCAGGGCGAGCCAGTCGCCGCTCTCCCCCCGCTGCCATCCGGCCGGCACAGGCAGCAAGGCCGCCGCATACCGGGAATCCGCCGCGCGGGTCCCCGGTACGGAGCGATGCGGCGCATCGTAGAAGTACGGGTCTGCGTCGCAGTACACGGCGTACCCCTTGTTCACGCCTGCTCCCTCCACCCGGACCGGTGCCGAAACAGACGCTGTCACGCACCCCCACACCCGGAACAGTCACCGCTGTCACCACTCCGACATGCGAAACGCACAGGTAACTTGACCCGCACAGAAACCTGGAGGCAGCAGGACGCCGCAGGTGAAGCCCGTTCACTGACCAGTCAGGAGCGCTCAGCGCGGCGCAACGCGGATGGGACCGACGAACGCGCCTGTGGCGAAGAGCAGGCCGCGCCCCGCATGGTCAGAGCATCTGGCGAGAAGTCGGGGACCCCCAGGGAGGAGCCGAGGAGGATGAGCCCGAGCGGGCCACCCTCGACGCCAGTCACGGTCCGATACCGCCTGGCACCCGACTGCCATTCGCCCGGCCCGGGAGCGGTCAAGGGCCGGAATCCGTCGATCACTACACCGAGGCGCTGGAGCAGGTGATCGAGGCTGAACGCGAGCACCGCGAGCCGCCCGCCGCACCCGAGCCGGAGGCCGAGCCGAGCCGGGTGCTGGACCTGATGGCCGCGCTGAACGCCTCGGTGCAGCAGGCCAAGCAGGCGCGCGGCGAGGGCCAGGAGGCCGAGGTCCACGAGATGCAGCGAGCCCCGGCTCTGCGGGGTGCGCGGCGGGTCCTGGGGGCGGTGGGCAGCGTCGTACGACGTCAGCGATCAGAAGTCAGTTCGGGACGCTTTGATGGTCTTGCACTCGAGCTTCTTGGCGTCCTTGATCTCGTCCGCGTTCACCAGCGCACCAGCGTCCTTGTCGGTGAACTTCTGGCCCGGGGCGAGGTTCTCGGCGGTTGACATGAAGTCGTTGACCTTCTTGCCGTCGACCAGGACCTCGCCCTCAACGAAGTACGAGTATCGGCGGTCGCCGTTGTTGGTGTAGGCGACGTGGATGGCCATCTCCTTGATGCCGAAGTCGCCGGTGACCACGTCGCACTTAGTGACTTTGAAGTCCTTCATGACCTCGGACTCCTTGGCGCCGCCGGTCTTGGACTTGCCGTCGCCGACGGTGGTGGAGTCGTACGACTTCTCCAGTTCCTCACTGGCCTTGTCGACGGCGGAGAAGAACAGGGCGTTCATGGCGAAGAACATAATGATCGCTACGGCCGACGTGACGAGGCCGGTGATGCCGGCGCCCTTGCCCTTGCGAACCTTGCCCGCCTTGGACAGGCCGATGGCGCCGAAGATGATGCCAAGGATCGCCAGCGGCCAGACGACAACGTTGAGGACAGGGATGAAGCTGACTACGACGGCGATGATGCCGAGGACGAGTGCGGTAGTGGCCAGGCCGTTGCTGCCGGGCTGCTGGGGCCCGCCGTAGCCGGGCTGCTGGGGCTGGGGCGGGTACTGCTGGCTCATGGTCCCCCCTGGGACTTGCGCTGTGAATTGCGAGTGTGTGACTTGTGGGGCTGCTGTGTGGTTGCCTCGATCTGGTGTTATTTATCTGATCGTGACGAACTGCCGGGGGCTGCGAGGCCGGGCCCCGCAGCCTGTCAGTGAGTGAGCTTGCGACGGGCGTCACAGAGGCCGTTTCCGGGGGCACTCGAAGGTCCCTGGAAGCGGCCTCACTGCCTCACTTGATCGCTGTTTGGGCTGGTCAGCGCCAGTGGGGTAATCCAGTGGGGCGGCGAGTGGAAAGTCACTGCCCACTGGCGGGTCACTGAGCCTCTGCGAGCTCCTCCGCGCGCCGATCGATGGCCCTCTCGACGCTCTCCCGGCGCACCACCTGGTAGCCGTCGTAAGGTACCCGGCTCCTCGCCGTACTCCGTCAGGAGGGCTCTCAGCCGGCCACTGAAGCCGCTGGTCCGCGGGATCCCGCCCGTCCGTTCCCGTCGCGGTCCGTGTCGCCGACGTCCTGCCAAGCTCCATGCCGACAAGGGGTATGACTACGACCACCTACGGCGATGGCTGCGCAAGAGGGGCATCCGCCACCGGATCGCTCGCAAAGGCATCGACTCCTCGACACGCCTGGGCCGTCATCGCTGGGTCGTCGAGAGAACCGTGTCGACGCGAGCATCAAGCAGTTCGGCTCCCGCCTCTTGGTCACCGATCCAGGTGCCGTACACCGCAGACGGCACGGTGCCCTGGTTCCCGGAGGAAACCGGCCGAGCCTTCGCTGACGCCGATGGCATGGCGTTGGAGGTCGGCGCCCCCGGTCTCGAAGGCCTTGAGTGTCTGAAGGGCGTGGTCTCCTCGCATCTGGAGAGGTTCGGCAGTCGTGATGGTCTCACCATGAGCTGCGACGAATAAGGGTGGTGATGCCGTCACCAGTGTGAGCCACGCCTTCTCGCACGGCGCGTCGCAGCCGACTGTTGATTCCGCAGGTTCGAGACCAGCAGCAAGGCACAACAGCCGTGGAGCCCAATCCGCGCTGGGCGCATGGCCGACGGGGCGGCTCGGCCCGCAGATATCGGGGCCCTCGTCGCCCACCTGGCCTCTCCCACCTCTGAATGGGTCGACGGCCGGGTCATCGGAACCAATGGAGGAATCGCCTGATGCCCACCACTGAGAAATCCGACAGCCTCGTCGTCATCGTCACCGGGGCCGGCAGCGGTATCGGTCGCGCCGTCGCGGTGGAGCTCGCTCGCGCAGGTCACATCGTGTACGCAGGGATGCGCGACCTGGACGGACGCAACAGCCGGCGGGCCGAGGACCTGCGCGAGCTCGCATCCGTCGAGAAGGTGCGCCTGATGCCGCTCGAACTGGATGTGCTGTCCGAACCCGGCTGCCGCAGCGCCGTCGACGTCGTCCTTGGCGAGAACGGGCGGATCGACGTCGTGGTCAACAACGCCGGCATGCTGATGGCCGGCGTCGCCGAGGGGTTCACCCCGGATCAGTTCCTGCGGATCCTCGACACCAACGCGGTGTCCTGGCTGCGAGTCAACCGCGCGGTGCTCCCGGTGATGCGCCGACAGGGCTCAGGGACGCTGGCCTATATCAGCAGCACTACCGCGCACATCGCATCGACGGCCGCGGCCCCGACGGCAACGGATTCGTCGGCGTACGCGGCGAGATGCGCGGCGTGCACAGCGGCGAGACCTTCGGCGTCCCGACGACCGGGCGGGAGTTCCAGGTCCGGATCCACGAGTTCCACGAACTGGTCGACGGACGCATCGTCCGCACCTGGCATTTGGAGGACTGGCTCGACTGGTTCCGGCAGGTCGACGCCTCGCCTACCCACTGAAGCAACGACACGAGAGAGCACATTCATGAAGGCATTGCAGTACACCGCATACGGCCACAGCCCGGTCCTCAACGATGTTCCCGAACCGGTCCCCGGGCCGGGCGAGGTCCTGGTCCGGGTCGTGGGGGCGGCCCTGAACCCGCTCGACGTCAAGATCGGCGCGGGCTACGTCCAGGAGTTCTTCCCGATCACCTTTCCCTCGACCGTGGGCACTGATCTCTCGGGCACGGTGGAGCGACTCGGATCCAAAGTGACGGGCTGGAGCGTCGGCGACGCGGTGATCACCCGCACCGACCCGACCGCCGGTGGAGCCGTCGCGGAATACGCTGTGGTCCCGGCGACGAGCCTGGTGGCAGCGCCGACCACGATTCCGCTCGAAGCCGCCGCAGGCCTGGCCACCGCCGCGGCGACCGCCTGGCAGGCAGTCACCGAGATCGCGGAGGTGAAGTCCGGCCAGAAGGTGCTCGTGCATGCAGGTGCCGGCGGCGTCGGCAGCTTCGCCATCCAGCTGGCCCGCCTGAGAATCCGCGCCCCGGGCCCCAACCTGATGGTGTGTCAGTAATTAATGACGAGACATCAACTCGGCACGCTAGAAGCCTTGTTGTCGAGTGTTTCGGAGTTCGCGGAGCGGGCTCCGGCGCCGGATCGCGGAGCGATTCGGCTTCCGGGCCGCGGAGTGGCCCTCCCCGGCGGCGGAGCCGCCGGGGAGGCGGGGCGCGGAGCGCCCCGCAGGGGGAAGCCGCGTAGCGGCTTCGCGTCGTGTCTGCGGAGCAGACCGCGCGC
>NZ_JBJDQT010000050.1:0-30591 GCF_044903565.1 Streptomyces sp. NPDC004065
TCGACCACGTACTGGATCGCCGGCTTGTCCACGACCGGCAGCATCTCCTTGGGAGTGGCCTTGGTGGCCGGCAGGAACCGGGTGCCCAGGCCCGCCGCGGGAATGACAGCCTTGCTGATCCTGGGGTGCGACTGACTCATGGACGTCACCTTATCCGCTGCTTTTGCGCGGAACCTGTGGCTCCGGTTAATTGGCACTCAGATGAGCGGGAACTTCGGCGGATGAGAAAGGGTACGGGAGCGGGCGTGGATGTCACGGGAGGTGCGGCGGGCGGCGCGGCCGGCACCGGCAAGCGGGCGCTGCGGCGGGAGTTCCTCGCGGCGCGGGACGAACTGACGGCGGACGAGGTGCGCGAGGCGGCCGGGGCGCTGGCCCGGCACGCGCTCGCGCTGCCCGAGCTGGCGCGGGCCCGCACCGTGGCCGCGTACGTCTCGGTGGGCACCGAACCGGGCACGCTCGCCCTGCTCGACGCCCTGCGCGCGCGGGGCGCCCGTGTGCTGCTGCCCGCGCTGCTGCCCGACAACGACCTGGACTGGGGCGCGTACGCCGGGGAGGGCTCCCTGGCCCGCGTGCGGCACGGCGGGCGGATGGCGCTGTTCGAACCGGCCGGCGAGCGCCTCGGCCCGGACGCCGTGACCTTGGCCGACGCCGTCCTGCTGCCCGGCCTGGCCGTGGACGCGCGCGGGATGCGGCTGGGGCGCGGCGGCGGCTCCTACGACCGGGTCCTCGCCCGGCTGGAACGGGCCGGCGCGCACCCGGCGCTCGTGGTGCTGCTGTACGACGGGGAGGTCGTCGCGCACGTCCCCGCGGAGGCGCACGACCGGCCGGTACGGGCGGTGGTGACCCCGTCGGGGGTACGCCGCTTCCCGGACGGCGCCTGACCTGCCTGTACGGCACCCTCTCCTACGGGCCGGTACGTACGAACTCACGGGCCGGAACGTGCGAAGGCCCTCCACGCGCCGCGCGTGGAGGGCCTTCGTGCCTTCGTACGGGGTCCGCGGTCAGCGGCCGTGGCTCACGGCTTGAGCGTCAGGGTGTCGCTCGTGCTGCTGTCGACCGCGTTCGGCGTGAAGGACCACGGCAGCAGCTCGCCCTTGGCCCACTTGCCCGTCTGGTCGGTGTAGTGGGCGCTGAAGGCGTGCCCGGAGGCGCCGGTGAGGTTGATCCACCGGGACTTGTCGAGGTCGGCGAGGTTGACCACCATCCGCATGGACGGCACCCACACCACGCCGTAGCCGCCCGCGGCGTTCCACCCGGAGGCGTTGACCGCGGCCTCGCCGCCGCTGAGCTTCCAGGGCCCGCGGTTGAGGATGTACTTCAGGAAGCCCGGCCCCTCGGTGCCCAGGGTCTGGTTCTTCAGGAACAGCCGGTGCAGCCGGCCCCAGCTCCAGGTGTCGATGTCCTTGCCGAGCTTGGCGGTCAGCTCCCAGCGGGCGTCGATCATGGCGCGCCCGAACAGCTCGTCGCGGTTGTCCGCCTTGGGGCGGGTGCCCGACGCCGGCGTCTTCCACCAGTCGCTGTCCTCGTGGTCCATCAGAGCACGGACCACCTCGAACCACCGGTCGCCGCCGTCCGGCTGCGCCTGGTCGGCGTCGCGCTCGCCGCACTCGCGGACCTTGGTGTCCTCGTCCACCGGACCGGTCTTCTCGGCGGGCTCGACCCACAGGCACTGGTTCTTGACCCGCAGCTCCTTGGGGAGCTTGTTGCCGAAGGCCAGCTTGAGGATGTTGCGCCAGACCGCGTTGAAGTACGCGGCCGCGGCCGAGTCGGCGTCCTGGGTGTAGTCCCAGCCCTCGAGCAGCTTCTGCGCCCGGCGGACGTCCTTGTCGGCGATGTCCACCTTCAGCAGCTGGGGCACGAGCAGCTTGGCGATCTCGCTGCTGTTGTCCATCTGCATCTGGCGCATGTCGTCGGTGGAGATCTTGCCGCCGCCGTCGATCTTCGACTGGATCAGGTCGGTGATCCGCTGGCTGCGGGCGCCGTAGCCCCAGTCCGTGGTGAGCGTGTACGGGTAGTCGCCGGGGGCGACGACGGCCTGGTTGGCGGTGACGATGTACCCGCGCTTCGGGTTGTACTCGTAGGGCAGTTCGTCCTGCTTTATGTAGCCCTTCCAGTCGTACTTCGAGTCCCAGCCGGGAGCGGGGATCGAGCCGTCGTCGCCCTTGGCGCGCTTGGGGATGCGGCCGGGCAGCGTGTAGCCGATGTTGTTGCCGGTGTCGGCGTAGACGAGGTTCTGCGAGGGCACGTCGAACAGGGCCGCCGCCGACCGGAAGTCGGCGAAGTTCTTCGCCCTGTCGATGGCGAAGACGGCGTCCATGGTGGTGCCCGGCTGCAGCGCGGTCCACTTCAGGGCGATGGCGTAGCCGTCGCCCCGGTCCGGTGCCGCCGTGTTGACCTGGGCCTTCTTGCCGACCTTCACGAGTTCGTCGTCGCGGTCGGACAGCAGCGGGCCGTTGTTGGTCTCACGGACGACGATCGTCTTGGAGGCGCCGCCGGCGACCTTGATGGTCTCCTCGCGGGTCTTGAAGGGGACGGTCTTGTCGTCGCGCAGGTAGCCGTCGCCGCTGAGCTTCTCCAGGTACAGGTCGGTGACGTCGACGCCGGAGTTCGTCATGCCCCAGGCGATGTCGCCGTTGTGGCCGATGATCACGCCGGGCAGGCCCGCGAAGGTGTAGCCGGCGACGTCGTAGGGGCAGGCGCTGGAGACGGAGCGGCAGTGCAGCCCCATCTGGTACCAGACCGAGGGCAGCGAGGCCGACAGGTGCGGGTCGTTGGCGAGCAGCGGCTTGCCGGTGATGGTGTACTTCCCGGCCACGACCCAGGAGTTGGAGCCGATGCCGTCGCCGTTGACGCCGACGGCGGTGGGCAGGTCCTGCATCGCGTCGTGAAGGCCCATCAGCTGGCTCTGCACACCGGAGCCCGAGGTGGTGCCCGACGTCGTCCCGGAAGTGGTGCCCGACGTTCCGGCGCCGCCCGTGGTGCCGGTCGTGGTGCCCGTGCCGGTGCCGGCCGTCGTACCGGTGCCGGTGCCGGCCGTACCCGTGCCCGTCCCGGTACCTGCCGTTCCCGTCCCGGTTCCCGTGCCCGTGCCGGTCGAGGAGCCCGTGGCGCCGCCGCCCTCGAAGGACCGGGTGAGCGCGTTGTACTGGCCCTCGGAGACGATCGGCTTGTTGCGGCCGTACGGATAGTCCGGGTACAGGTCCTTGATCTGCTTGGGGCCGAGGCGGCTGGTCAGCAGCGCCCGGTCGGCCTCGTCCTGCATGTTGCCGCGCAGGTCCCAGGCCATCGCCTTCAGCCACGCGACCGAGTCGACGGGGGTCCACCGCGCCGGCTTGTAGTCGTTGGTGAAGCCGAGGGCGGCGTACTCCAGGGAGATGTCCTCGGCGTCGCGGCCCTCGAGGTAGGCGTTGACCCCCTTGGCGTACGCGTCGAGGTACTTCCTGGTGGTGGCCGACAGCTTCTTGTCGTACTCCTCCTTGGCCACCCGGTCCCAGCCCAGGGTGCGCAGGAACTCGTCGTTCTTGACCTGGCCCTTGCCGAACATCTCCGACAGGCGCCCGGAGGTCATGTGCCGGCGCACGTCCATCTCGTAGAACCGGTCCTGCGCCTGGACGAAGCCCTGCGCCATGAACAGGTCGGCGGCGGAGGAGGCGTAGATCTGCGGGACGCCGTAGCCGTCGCGCTTGACGTCGACGGGCCCGGACAGGCCCTGCAGCGTGACGGTGCCCCGGGTCTGGGGGAAGGAGGCGCGCACGGTGCTGATGGACCAGTAGGCCGCGTAGGCGACGCCTCCGACGAGGGCCAGAACCAGGACAAGCCCGATCAGCCGGGCTTTTCGCCCCTTCTTCCTGCCGGACTTGCCGGGCTTGTCACCCGTTGAGGCGGTGGTGTTGGGGGGCATCGCTGTCCTTGCTGTCCTAACGCGAGCGGCAGGCGGTACTGGAGTGCTGGAGCAACCATAGGCGCAGGGCCCGATGGCACTTGACGCGGAGTCGGGTCCAGGCCTGGACGGGCGTTCGATCCTGCCCCGTGGAGCGTCAAGAAAGCGTCAAGAGTTAGGTAAGGTAACGAAGTAACCGGAGCTCGCCGGGCACCCCAGGGGAGGAACCGCCGCTGACTGTTCACCACCTCAACCAGCTACTGCTCGCCTGCTCACTCATCCTGCTCGTCGCCGTGGCAGCGGTCCGGATCTCCTCGCGCAGCGGGCTCCCCAGCCTGCTCGTCTACCTGGGGATGGGCGTCGTCATGGGCCAGGACGGCCTCGGCCACGTCCGCTTCGACGACGCCGCGCTGACCCAGCTCATCGGCTACGCGGCCCTGGTCGTGATCCTCACCGAGGGCGGTCTCGGGACGAAGTGGAAGGAGATCAAACCGGTCCTTCCGGCCTCCGCGGCGCTGGCGCTGGCCGGGGTCGCGGTGAGCGTCGGCGTCACGGCGGCCGGCGCGCACTACCTGAGCGGGCTGGAGTGGCGGCAGGCGCTGATCATCGGCGCGGTGGTGTCCTCCACGGACGCGGCGGCCGTCTTCTCGGTGCTGCGCCGGATCCCGCTGCCCGCGCGCGTGAAGGGCACGCTGGAGGCCGAGTCCGGCTTCAACGACGCCCCGGTGGTGATCCTGGTCGTGGCCTTCTCCACGGCCGGCCCCATCGAGCACTGGTACGTGCTGGTGGGCGAGATAGCGCTGGAACTCGCGATCGGCGCGGCCATCGGCCTCGCGGTGGGCTGGCTCGGCGCCTGGGGGCTGCGGCACGTCGCGCTGCCCGCCTCCGGCCTCTACCCGATCGCCGTGACCGCGATCGCGGTCTCCGCGTACGCGGCCGGTGCGCTCGCGCACGGCAGCGGCTTCCTGGCGGTCTACCTCGCCTCGATGGTGCTCGGCAACGCCAAGCTGCCGCACTGGCCCGCCACCCGCGGCTTCGCCGAGGGACTCGGCTGGATCGCCCAGATCGGCATGTTCGTGCTGCTCGGCCTGCTGGTGACCCCGCACGAGCTGGGCGACGACATCCTGCCCGCGCTCGTCATCGGCCTGGTCCTGACGATGGTCGCCCGCCCGCTGAGCGTCGTGCTCAGCCTGATGCCGTTCAAGGTCCCCTGGCAGGAGCAGGCCCTGATGTCCTGGGCGGGACTGCGCGGGGCGGTGCCCATCATCCTGGCGACCATCCCGATGGTGAACGGTGTCGACGCCAGCCACCGCATCTTCAACATCGTCTTCGTCCTGGTCGTCGTCTACACCCTCGTCCAGGGGCCCACGCTGCCCTGGCTGGGCCGCAAGCTGCGGCTGGGCGACCCCGAGGAGGCCGCCGACCTGGGCATCGAGTCGGCGCCGCTGGAGCGGCTGCGCGGGCATCTGCTCTCCGTCTCCATCCCGGAGGGCTCGCGGATGCACGGCGTGGAGATCAACGAGCTGCGGCTGCCCGCCGGGTCCGCGGTCACCCTCGTGGTGCGCGACGGGAAGTCGTTCGTGCCGCTGCCCACGACGGTCCTGCGCCGCGGCGACGAACTCCTCGTGGTCGCCACCGACCCCGTGCGCGAGGCCGCGGAGCGGCGGCTGCGCGCGGTCAGCCGGGGCGGCAAACTGGCCGACTGGCTGGGCGCGGACAACGGAGCCGGGGGACACTGAGCGCCGATTCCCCGGGGCCGCTCCGATCGCAGGCGCACGCCCCGGTGGTGCTCGTTTTCACAGGTGTGCGCGGTCTTGATCCCTGTACGATAAAGGCGCACCTGATCGAACCAACTCTGCCTGACGCAGAGCTGGCGCGACCGTATGGCGGCCGGGTCGCCCCCTTGCGCGGGCACCGGTATCCACCGCAGTCCGCGCAAGAGGACAGCTCTCGGCGTGCGTGCCCGTACGCGGTGCCGCGCTACCAGGCGGCAGAAAGGCACGGGCCGTGGAATCCACGGTCACCACCACCGGCCCGGGGGAGTCCTCCGAGAACCCCGGGAAGTCCCCCGGAACGTCCGGGAAGTCGTCCGGGAACGCCGGGAAGTCCTCCCGCCGCAAGTCCTCCCGCCCGGGATACGGGCAGCTGCTGCGCACCCCCGGGGCCTGGACGTTCCTGCTCCCCGGTTTCGCGGCGCGCCAGCCGTTCGCGATGCTCACCCTCTCCATCGTGCTGCTGGTGCGGCACACCACCGGCTCCTACGGCGCCGCGGGGGCCACCGCGGCCGTCACCGGTGTCTCCATGGCACTGTTCGCGCCGTACACCGGGCGGCTCGCCGACCGCCACGGCCAGCGCGCCGTCCTCGTGCCCGGGGTCCTGGTGCACGCCCTGGCCGGGCTGGGGCTGACCGGGCTCGCCCTCGCGCACGCGCCCCTGTGGGCGCTGTTCGCGGCGGCCGTGCCGACCGGCGCCTCGGTGCCGCAGACCGGCCCCATGGTGCGCGCCCGCTGGGCGGTGACGCTCAAGGACTCCCCCCTGATGGCGACCGCCGCCGCCTTCGAGTCCGTCACGGACGAGCTGACCTTCGTCGTCGGGCCGCTGCTCGCGACCGCGCTGTGCACCGCCGTCACCCCGGCGGCGGGCCTGGTCACCGAGGCCGGCCTGACCCTGCTGGGCGGTCTGCTGTTCGCCGCGCAGCGGCGCACCCAGCCGCCCGTGCCGGCCGGCGCCGGCCAGGAGCGCGTACGGCACGCCTCGGCGCTGCGCGTGCCCGGTGTGCGCGTGCTGGTCGTGACCTTCCTCGGCATCGGCTCGGTGTTCGGCGGCATGCAGGTGTCGCTGGCCGCCTTCACCGAGTCCATCGGCCGGCCCGGCCTCAACGGCGTCCTCTACGGGATCTTCGCCGCCGGCAACATGCTCTCCGGCGTCGCCTGCGGCGCGATCGCCTGGAAGGCGGCTCCGCGGCGCCGCCTGCTCCTCGGCCACACCGCCCTCGCGCTGGCCGCGTCCGCGCTGTGGACCGCCCACTCGGCGCCGCTGCTCGGGGCGCTCGGCCTCCTGGTCGGCATGTGCATCGCGCCCTCGCTGATCACCGGCTACACCCTGGTGGAGGACCTGGTCCCGGCCGGCGCCCGCACCGAGGCCTTCACCTGGCTCACGGGGGCGGTCGCCCTCGGCCAGGCCGCCGCCGTCACCGTCGCGGGCCGGCTGGAGGACCGCCTGTGGGTGGGTGCCGGATTCCTGGTCCCGATGGCGGGGACGGTGCTCGCCCTCGTGACCCTGGTGGCCCTGCGCTCGCGCCTGACCCCCCGGCCGCGCGGCCGTACCGTCGCACGTGGCGTCGGTCACCGCGCCCACATCGCAGTGGACTGATCCCGGGGAATGCGTCAGTATGGACCGTCGTTAGCACTCATCGAGTGAGAGTGCCAGGAGGAAGACAGTGCCCACCTACCAGTACCAGTGCACCGAGTGCGGCGAGGGCCTCGAGGCGGTGCAGAAGTTCACCGACGAGGCGCTCACACAGTGCCCGAGCTGCAGTGGCCGCCTGAAGAAGGTGTTCTCCGCCGTGGGCATTGTCTTCAAGGGCTCCGGCTTCTACCGCAACGACAGCCGCGGCTCCTCCTCGAGCAGCAGCCCGGCCTCGTCGTCGAAGTCGTCGGGCTCCTCGTCGGACGCGAGGTCGTCCTCGTCGTCCTCGTCGAGCTCGTCCTCGGGCTCGGGGTCGTCGTCGGCCGCGAGCTCCGCCGCCTGACCCACGGTCCACGGCCCACGGATGTGCCGGACCCCGCCGTTCCACCACGGCGGGGTCCTCGGCGTCCGTCCGGGCGGATAGTGTGCTGTGCATGGCGAACGCAGAGATCGGTGTCATCGGCGGTTCCGGCTTCTACTCCTTCCTGGACGACGTGACCGAGATCCAGGTGGACACGCCGTACGGACCGCCCAGCGACTCCCTCTTCCTCGGTGAGGTCGCCGGACGCCGGGTCGCCTTCCTGCCCCGGCACGGCCGCGGCCACCATCTGCCGCCGCACCGCATCAACTACCGCGCCAACCTGTGGGCGCTGCGCTCCGTGGGCGTGCGCCAGGTCCTCGGCCCCTGTGCGGTGGGCGGGCTGCGCCCGGAGTACGGGCCCGGCACGCTGCTGGTTCCGGACCAGTTCGTCGACCGTACGAAGTCCCGGGCCGGCACCTACTTCGACGGCGTTCCGCTGCCCGACGGCACGGTGCCCAACGTGGTGCACGTCTCCCTCGCCGACCCCTACTGCCCCACCGGGCGGGCGGCCGCGCTCAAGGCGGCGCGCGGGCGGGACTGGGACGCGGTCGACTCGGGCACCCTCGTCGTGGTCGAGGGCCCGCGCTTCTCGACCCGTGCCGAGTCGCTGTGGCACCGGTCGCAGGGCTGGTCGGTGGTCGGCATGACCGGGCACCCCGAGGCCGCGCTCGCCCGGGAACTGGAACTCTGCTACACCTCCCTGACCCTGGTCACCGACCTCGACGCGGGCGCCGAGAGCGGCGAGGGCGTCTCCCACGAGGAGGTGCTGCGGGTGTTCGCGGCGAACGTGGAGCGGCTGCGGGGCGTGCTGTTCGACGCGGTGGCCGCGCTGCCCGCCACGCAGGAGCGGGACTGCCCGTGCGCGAGCGCGCTGGGCGGGATGGACCCGGGCTTCGCGCTGCCGTAGCGGCGGGGGCGCCGGCCGGGGCGGGAGTGTCCGCCCGGTGGGCGGTGCTCGACAGGAGCACCCGCCGGGGGCGGTGCGCTGCCGGAATTCCCCGTTCGGGTGAGCGAGTTGTCCACAACCCGCGAGTAGTGCACGGGCTCCGGCGGGCCGTGGCGCGATGCCTCATCGTGGCACCGCCAGCCGGTTCCATGCCGGTCCTTCGTCACAGCTGGTGGTGACCGACCCGTGCCGCTCCCGTCGATCCCGTCGTCCTCGCTTCCCCCGACCTCTTCCTTTCCCCCGACCTCTTCCTTTCCCCCGTCCCTCTCGTTCGCCACGACCTCTTCCTTTCCCCCGTCCTCCTCCTGCCGGCCCGGCGCGGACACGCCGGCCACCTGCGAGGTGCCGCACTTCCCGCCGGTGCGGGTGGGCGGCGGGCGGTACCGGCTGCTGAGACTGGTGCGGCGGCGCGGGAGCGCGGTCGCGGCCGGGCTCGCAGTCACCGCGGCGGCCCTGGTCGCGGCCGGTCCGCGGGACGCCGTGGACGCCGATCGCGGGGGTGCGGCCGGCGGCCGCCCGGTGCCCGCGGCGGACGGTGCCCGTGAGCTCGGCCGGGACCGCACGGGCCGCGGGCCCGGCGGGGCGGGTACCCGGGCCGGGGAGACGGTGACCGCTGCGGTGCGGATCGCCGACGCCGCCACGGTCGGCCTGCTGCGCCCCGGCGACCGGGTCGACGTGATCGCGGCGGAGGATCCGGCGGCGGGCGGCGGGGCCCGGGTGGTGGCGCGGGGAGCGCGCGTGGTGGGCGTTCCCGGCCGTGCCGAGTCCGGGGCCGCCCGGGCCGGGGACGCAGGGCCCGGGGCGCTGATCGCGCTCTCCGTGCCCCGCGCCACCGCCGTGCGCCTGGCCGGGGCGGGTGCGACGGCGAGGCTGGCGGTGACCCTGTGGTGACCCGTAGGTTGCGGAGCTGTTTGTTCCGCAACCAGCACGTCCACGAAGGAGCCACACGTGAGCAAGAAGAAGGACCCGAGCGTCTGGCAGGGCTTCAAGGCCTTCCTGATGCGCGGGAACGTCGTCGACCTGGCCGTCGCGGTGGTCGTCGGCGCCGCCTTCAGCAACATCGTCAACTCGGTGGTGAAGGGTGTGATCAACCCGGTCGTCGGAGCGATCGGCACCCAGAACCTCGACCACTACAGCTCCTGCCTGAGCGACACGTGCAAGGGCGACCAGGGCATCCGAATACTGTGGGGCTCGGTCCTCGGCTCCGCCCTCCAGTTCCTGATCACCGCCGCGGTGGTCTACTTCCTGATGGTTCTGCCCATGGCGAAGTTCCTGGCCCGCCAGGAGGCCCGCAGGAAGGCGCGGGAGGGCACGCAGGAGGTCGTCGAGGTGACCGAGCTGGAGGTGCTCAAGGAGATCCGCGACGAGCTGGTCGCCCGGCGCGGCGGACCGGAGCACCTCGGGCGGTAGCGGGTCCGGCGGCGCGGCCGCGGGCCCGGTCTCAGAGGTGGTGGGGCGGCTTCTCGTCGAGGAAGCGCTTGAGGTCCGCGGCGCAGTCGCCGTCCGTCCGGTCGCCCCAGCCGCGGTCGGTGTCGTCGCTGGACTGCTGGTTCAGCGGGTCGTCGAAGATCAGCGCGTTCCTGGGGTCCTGCGGCTCGGCGGCGGTACTCATGTCTCCAGGGTACGGTCCCCGGCCGGCGCGGCCGTCCCAGGACGTACCGGCGGGTTTCTGCTGTCCTGGAAGCCATGACGTCCCGTTCCGACAGCTCCGGCCCGCCTCCCGGAGCCACCGACCCTTCCTCGGCCGGCCGTCCGCTGCGGCCGCTGGTCGCACGCGGCCGCGGCGAGCCGAACCGGGTCGCCTCGCCGCTCGAGCTGTTCTTCGACCTGTGCTTCGTCGTGGCCGTCGCCACGGCGGGCGCGGAGCTGGTCCACGCCGTGGCCGGGGGCCGGGCGGGACATGGCGTCCTGGACTACGCGATGGCCTTCTTCGCCATCTGGTGGGCCTGGATGAACTTCTCCTGGTTCGCCTCCGCGTACGACAACGACGACGTGCTCTACCGGGTCGTGACCCTGGTGCAGATCGCGGGCGTGCTGGTGCTGGCCGCGGGCATCCCCGAGGCGTTCGAGCACCGCGACTTCTTCCTGGTATGGCTCGGCTACCTGATCATGCGGCTGGCGATGGCCGGCCAGTGGCTGCGGGCCGCCCGCCGGGCCCGGGGCGGGGAGCGGCGCATGGCGCTGCGGTACGCGGCCGGAGTGCTGCTGTGCCAGGTGGGCTGGCTGGGGCTGCTGTTCCTGCCGTTGAACGCCCGG
Source organism: Streptomyces sp. NPDC004065 (assembly GCF_044903565.1). Lineage (NCBI taxonomy): Bacteria > Bacillati > Actinomycetota > Actinomycetes > Kitasatosporales > Streptomycetaceae > Streptomyces > Streptomyces sp. NPDC004065. The sequence goes on from NZ_JBJDQT010000050.1 coordinate 10,852, forward strand.
CCGTGGGTGTTCCTGGTGATGGCGGTCCTGGAGCTGTGCGTGCCGCTGTACGCGGAACGGGCGTGCACGACCTCCTGGCACCCCCACCACATCGCGGAGCGGTACGGCCTGTTCACGATCATCGTGCTGGGCGAGACGGTGGCGGCGGCCACGGCGGCGGTGCGGTCGGCGGCGACCGAGCACGACGCGCTGGGCGAGCTGCTGCCGATCGCGGCGGGCGGTCTGCTGATCGTCTTCTCGGCCTGGTGGATCTACTTCGTGGTGCCGATCCACGGTCACCTGCGTTCCAACCGGCAGTCGTTCCTGTGGGGATACGGCCACTACCTGATCTTCGCCTCGGCCGCGGCGATCGGTGCGGGCCTGGAGGTGGCGGTCGAGCAGGCCGTCGGTACGGCGCACCTGTCGGCCGAGGCGGCGGCGGGCGCCGTGACCCTGCCGACGGCGCTGTATCTGATCACCGTGTGGGTGCTGCACTCGCGGCACTTCAAGGCGGGCATCGCCCAGCAGCTGGTACTGCCCTGCACCGCCCTGCTGGTGATCTGCTGCACGTTCCTCGGCGGGTGGGCGGTCCTCGCGGCGGGCCTGGTGTCGGCGTTCGCGGTGGCGGCGGGGGTGGCGCTGACGGCGCGCGCGGAGGCCGGACGCGCCTGAACCCGGCCCGCGCGGCAGCCGGTCCGCGCGGCCCGCCGACGGACCGGGGTGCCCGGCGGCCCACGCCGGCCCGGGCGGCCCGGTGCGCGGGTGCGCGGGAGGGGCGGCCGGGGTGGGGAGACTGGCCGTCATGACAGTGGACGCGTTGACGGATGTGGCCGGACTGCGGGTGGGACATGCGACACGCCGGGGCGGGGGGTGGCTGACGGGCACGACGGTCGTGCTCGCCCCCGAGGGCGGTGCCGTCGCCGCCGTGGACGTGCGCGGCGGCGGCCCGGGCACCAAGGAGACCGACGCCCTCGACCCGCGGAACCTGGTGCCGAAGGTCGAGGCGGTCGTGCTGACCGGCGGCAGCGCCTACGGGCTGGACGCCGCGTCGGGCGTGATGGCCTGGCTGGAGGAGCGGGGACGCGGTGTGCGGGTCGGTCCCGACCCGGCGCAGGTCGTGCCCGTGGTGCCCGCCGCCTGCGTCTTCGACCTGGGCCGCGGCGGCGACTTCCGGGCCCGGCCGGACGCGGCCATGGGGCGGGCCGCGGTGGAGGCGGCAGCGGCGGCCGCACCGGGCGCGCGCGTGCCGGAGGGCTGCGTGGGCGCCGGAACGGGCGCGGCCGTGGGGGCCGTCAAGGGCGGCGTCGGCACCGCGAGCACGGTGCTCGACTCGGGCATCACGGTGGCCGCGCTGGTGGTGGCGAACGCGGCCGGGGCGGCGGTCGACCCCGGGACGGGGGTGCTGTACGGGGAGTTGTTCCAGGGCCGGGTGCGGTACCCCGGCGCGGCGGTGCACGAGGCCGCGCGCCACCGGCTCGCCGAGGCCGCCGCGCGCAGCGCGCCGCCCCCGCTGAACACCACGCTCGCGGTGGTCGCCACCGACGCGGACCTGTCCAAGGCACAGGCGCAGAAGCTGGCCGGCACGGCCCACGACGGCATCGCCCGCGCGGTGCGACCGGTGCACCTGCTCAACGACGGGGACACGGTGTTCGCGCTGGCCACCGGGGCCCGCCCGCTGGACGCCGCCTCGCCCCTCGCCCTGAACGACGTCCTGGCGGCGGGCGCGGACCAGGTGACGCGCGCGATCGTGCGGGCGGTGCGGGCCGCCGAGCCGGTGGACGGACCGGGCGGGACGTGGCCGTCGTACACGCAGCTGTACGGGAGCGGATGAGCCGCTGTACTTGGGCGGATGAGCCGCGGCCCGCCCGCCGTCCGCGCTCCCGGGTGTCCCTCATGTCTCACCGGGCCCTCGATTGTCCCGGTTCTGTCACCGATGGCCCACGCGGGGCGACGGCGGGAACCCGGGCGGGCCGCGGTCGCCTCTTCTCCCACGCATCGCAGCGGATCAAGCGGATCAAGCGGATCGCGCCCGACAACCCACCTGGAGAAGCCCGTGAAAACGCCGGACATAGCAGCGCGGCGCGCACTGGGGGCCTGTGCCGCCCTGATGGTCGGCACCCTCGCCCTCACCGGATGCGGCGGAGACGCCAGCGCCAAGGACGACGGCAGCGGCGGCGGCAAGGACACCCCCAGGACGTCGGCGGCCAGGATCGCCATCTCGGCCGAGGACGGCTCGACCGGCGCGTCCATCAACAGCACCGGGGTGAAGGTCAGCGGCGGCAGACTGACCCAGGTCAGGATGACCGTCGCGGGCTCGGGGCAGGACGTGCCCGGCACGATCTCGGCCGACGGGACGACCTGGAAGCCCAAGGAGCAGCTCGAGCGCGGCACGAAGTACCGGATCTCGGCGACCGCCAGGGACGCCGGCGGCCGCACGGCGGCCGCCAACTCCATCTTCACGACCGTCACCCCGGCCGGCAGCTTCATCGGCACGTACACGCCGGACAACGGCACGACGGTGGGCGTCGGCATGCCGGTGTCGTTCACCTTCGACAAGGCCATCTCCGACAAGAAGGCCGTGCAGTCGCACATCACGGTCACCTCCAGCAGCGGCCAGCAGGTCGTCGGCCACTGGTTCGGCGCGCAGCGGCTCGACTTCCGGCCGAAGGACTACTGGCAGGCCGGCTCGAAGGTCACCATGAAGATCGACCTGGACGGCGTGCAGGGCGCGAAGGGCGTCCACGGCGTGCAGAAGAAGACCGTGACGTTCACGGTGGGCCGCTCGCAGGTGTCCACGGTCGACGTGAACACCCAGACCATGACGGTCGTGCGGGACGGCCACACCGTCAGGACCGTGCCGGTCTCCACCGGCAGCCCGGACCACACCACGTACAACGGGCAGATGGTGATCTCGGAGAAGTTCCCGCAGACCCGGATGGACAGCAGGACCGTCAACCTGGGCGGCGAGTACAACATCGGGGACGTGCCGCACGCGATGCGCCTGACCCAGTCCGGCACCTTCATCCACGGCAACTACTGGTACAACAAGGGCAACCCGCCCTTCGGCCGCGAGGGCACCAGCCACGGCTGTGTGGGCATGGCGGACGTGCGGGGCGGCCAGGGCGACACCACGGCCAAGTGGTTCTACGACAACACGCTGCTCGGCGACGTGGTCGTGGTGAGGAACTCCCCGGACCGGGCCGTGTCCCCCGACAACGGCCTCAATGGCTGGAACATGCCATGGAGCGAGTGGACGGCGGGCAGCGCCGTGTGACCACTGGCCACGCCAAAGCCACCTCGACCAGCGGTTTTTGACGGACCGCCGGGCCGCGCGGGAACTTCTCGCGCGGCCCGCCCGTTTTCCCGTCATACGTTTTCCCGGTTCCGGGACATGATGTCCGACCGAGGGGCTACGGTATGCACCCACAAGGTGACATGCAGCAACGCCGGGAGAAACCTTGAGCGTTCCGTACGAGACGACAGCGTACGAACCACGCGAGTCGCCCGAGTCTCCGGAGGAGCACCTCGCGCGGCTCCTCGGCCGCGCCCTGAACTCCTTCGAACTGCCCGACGGGACGATACGGCGGCTCGACCGCGCACTGGCCTACGACGGTTCCCTGCACTCGGCCCACCACAGCGCCGGCCGGCACCGCGAGACGTACCGGCACACCTGGCTGCTCGCCGACGGCTCCGCGCTGACGCTGTGGGAGCTCGTGCACAACACCGCGCCCGGCAGCGAGACCCAGCACGAGGTGTATGTGGACGAGGAGGAACTGCGCACCGCCACCGCCCGGCTGCCGCTGCCGCCGGACGCGCCGGACTTCGAGCTTCCGGTGCTGGTCCAGCTCGCGCCGGTGCCCGAGGCGCGCCACGCCTACGTCCCCGACGACTCGGCCGACCACGCGCGCCGGCTGCTGCGGCGGGCGGAGAACGCGGACCGGCCCGGCGCGGAGGTCGCCTCGCTGCTGACCACGGCGTCCGGCCACCAGATCACCCAGGCCTTCGGCCGGCCCTTCCGGGCGGGCCGCGCCGGGCTGTGCTTCTCCCTCTACGAGCACGCGTTCCTGCTGAGCGACGGCATCGAGATGTCGCTGTGGGAGGTCGAGCACACCGCGACCCCGGACGGACGTCACATGTGCGAGGTCTACACCTCGGAGGACGCGGCCCGGGACGCCATGGAGCGCCGCGCGGCCCAGGCGCCCTGAGGGCCGGCCCCGGCTCGGCACCCGCCGTCGCGGCCCCCCGGGACCGCCGGAGCCGTCTCCCGGCTCCCTGGGACCGCCGGAGCCGTCTCCGTCTCGGTGCCCGTCGCCCCGGTGCCCGTCACCGTCTCAATGCCCGTCGCCGAGCTGGCGCATGAGACCGGCGAAGGCGTCCTTCTCGGCCGCCGTCAGCTCGACGTGCTCCCGGTGCGGGGCGGGCTGAGCCGGCAGTGCCGTCAGTCCCGGCGCGGGAAGGCGTCGAGCGATCTCGAGGCGGACGCCGCGCCGGATGCGGGCCAGCGCGACCATGCAGGCGACGGTCAGCGCGGCGGGAAGCGCCACACCGAACCACATCAGGATCGAGACGTGCTGAGGCATGCCGTCAAGTCAACACCACGGTCCGGGACGTCGGCCCCGGACCGTGACGTATCTCGCAGGTGACGTGAACTACTCACAGCGCCTAAAACGGGCATGCTCATGCCGCCCCCGGTCGGGGCGCGGTCAGCCGACCAGCGCGCGGACCGGCTCGTCCACCGGCTCGCGTCCGTCCCGCTCGCCCTCGTCCGCGCCCTCCACATGCTGCGCGGGCCGCCGGGGCAGGACGGACATCAGGACGAAGATGACGCCCAGCACCGCGGCCACCCACACCAGCGCGTGCTGGAAGGCGTCGACGAAGGCCGGGCCCACCCGGTCCGCGGCCGGCCGGTCGTCGATCACCCCGAAGAACACCACCGACACCAGGGCGAGGCCCAGCGCGTTGCCCATCTGCTGCACCGTGTTGATCAGCCCCGAGGCGGAGCCGGCGTGCTCACGCGGCACCTCCGACAGCACCGCGTCGGTCAGCGGGGCGACGATCAGCCCCATGCCCGCGCCCATCACGACCAGCGGGAGCGCCATCTGCCACGGCGCGATGTGCAGCCCGTAGCGCTCGGACTCCCAGATGTAGAGCAGGACGCCGGCGGCCATGGTCAGCGCGCCGGTCTGGAGCACCTTGCGGCCGAAGCGCGGGACCAGCTTCTGCACGGACAGCCCGGCGGCCGTGGAGACCGCGAGGGAGAACGGCACGCCGGTCAGCCCCGCCCGCAGCGGGCTCCAGCCCAGCCCGATCTGCATGTACAGCGTCCACACCAGGAAGAACACGCCGAGCGCCACGCCGAACACCGTCTGCACGGCGATACCGGCCGCGAAGCTCTTCACCCGGAACAGGGACAGCTCGATCAGCGGGGAGCCGTCGCGCGCCGCCTTGCGCCGCTCGTAGGCCACCAGCGCCGCGAACACCACCGGCGCGCCGGCCATCGACGCGTATCCCCACAGCGGCCAGCCCAGCTCGCGGCCCCGGGTCAGCGGGTAGAGCAGCATCAGCAGGCCCACGGTGACCACGGCGACGCCCACCAGGTCCAGCTTCAGCGCGCGCGGCGCCCTGGACTCCGTGATGAAGCGGCTGCCGAGGAGGAGGGCGGCGATGCCGACCGGCAGGTTGATCAGGAAGATGGGCCGCCACTCCAGCCCGAACAGGTTCCACTCGGTGAGCAGCGCGCCGAGCAGCGGACCGGAGACGGCGCCCAGGCCGACGATCGCCCCGAACAGGCCGAAGACCTTGCCGCGTTCGTGCGCCGGGAAGGTGGCGTGCACGATCGACAGCACCTGCGGGACCATCATCGCCGCCATGGCGCCCTGAAGGATGCGCGAGGCCACCAGCATCTCCGGATTCGCGGCGAAGCCGCACAGCGCGGAGGCGAGGGTGAAGCCGCCGATGCCGACGAGGAACAGCCGCTTGCGGCCGTGGATGTCGCCGAGGCGCCCGCCGGTGATCAGACCGGCCGCGAAGGCGAGGGCGTATCCGGCGGTGATCCACTGGATCTGGCTGAAGGACGCGCCCGCGTCCTTCTGGATGGACGGGATCGCGATGTTGACGATCGTGACGTCCACGAGGTCCATGAAGGCCGCGGTCATCACGATCGCCAGGGCGAACCAGCGGCGGCGGTCGGCCGCCCGCGCTGAGCTGTCCACGCTGTCGACAGGGTTTTCGGTGGAGGTCATGCGCTGAAGCTAGAGCGGTACTAGGTCGGATCGTGTCCTAGTTCTGCGGCATCCTCGGATCCATGACGACGGACACACCGGCCCGGCTGCTGCAGCTCCTGTCCCTCCTCCAGACGCCCCGCGAGTGGCCCGGAGGCGAACTCGCCGAGCGGCTCGGGGTGTCCCGGCGCACCGTCCGGCGGGACATCGACCGGCTGCGCGAGCTGGGCTATCCGGTGCAGGCCAGCAAGGGCGCCGACGGCGGGTACCGGCTGGTGGCCGGCAAGGCCATGCCGCCGCTCGTGCTGGACGACGAGGAGGCGGTGGCGATCGCGGTCGGGCTGCGGGCGGGCGCCGGGCACGCGATCGAGGGTGTGGACGAGGCGTCGGTGCGGGCGCTGGCGAAGCTGGAGCAGGTGCTGCCGGCCCGGCTGCGCCACCGCGTCACCACGCTCCAGGCCGCGACCACACCGTTGACCAGCGGCGACGGCGCGAGCGTCGCCCCGGAGACGCTCACCGTGATGGCCTCCGCGGTGGCGGGCCGGGAGCGGCTGCGGTTCGCCTACCGCGCCAAGGACGGCGCGGGGAGCCGGCGGGTGACCGAGCCGTACCGGCTGGTGTCGACCGGCCGGCGCTGGTACCTGGTGGCGTACGACCTCGACCGGGCGGACTGGCGGACGTTCCGGGTCGACCGGGTCAGCGAGCCGTTCGCGACGGGGGCACGGTTCACCCCGCGGGAGCTGCCCACGGGCAGCGCGGCGGAGTTTCTGCGGCAGTCGGTGTACCGGCGGCAGGACACGTACGCCTTCACGGTGGACTTCGCCGAGCCGGCCGAGGCGGTCGCGGAACGGCTGCCCGCCTGGCTGGGCGCGCCGGAGCCGCTGGACGGCGGGGGCTGCCGGCTGCGGGCCACCACCGGCGACGCGGTGGAGTGGCTCGCGGTGCGGCTGGCGATGGCGGGCCTGGACTTCACGGTCCGGGAGCCGGCGGAACTCGTCGACTGCGTACGGCGGTTGGGGGAACGGCTGACCCGGGCGGCGGGCGGGGACGGGACGCGCGGGGCGCGGACGTAGGGCCGAGTTGAGGCCGCCCGCGTGAGGGTCCGTGTGAGGCCCGCCTGAGGCCGGGTTGAGTCCCGCCCGGGGCCGACGTGAGGCCCGCCCGAGGCCGACGTGAGGCCCGCCCGAGGCCGACGTGAGGCCCACCTGAGGCCGGGTTGAGGCCCGCCCGAGGCCGACGTGAGGCCCGCCTGAGGCCGGGTTGAGGCCCGCCCGGGGCCGACGTGAGGCCCGCCCGGGGCCGACGTGAGGCCCGCCCGGGGCCGACGTGAGGCCGGTGGGAGCCGCAGGCGGCCGCAGGGCCGGGCGGGGAGGGGCCGCGGCCGGCTACACCGTCCTGCCCGGCTCCCCCGGCTGCCCCGGCTGCCCCGGCTCCCAGGTGAAGTCCCGCAGCGCCGCGAGGTTGCGCAGGGCCAGGGCGGCCGGGCCCTCGGGGCCCTCGGCGGGCGCCTCACCGATCGCCCACGCCTCGACGGCGACGCGTACGGCCGCAGCGGCGCACGCGGCGGCGAAGCGGAGCTGCGGGAAGAGGTCCTGGGCAACGTTGTCAGGGCCCCCGGCCACCGCGCCACCCCCGGCCGCCGCAGAGTCGGTCGCGGCCGCAGAGTCGGTCGCGGCCACCGCGCCGCCCCCGCCCCCGGCCGCGGTACGGGTCCCGGCCGCGGTGCGGGCCCGGGCCGCCAGCACCTCCGCCAGGGTCCGTTCCGACGTCTGGCACACCTCGGCCCAGACCTTGCGCACGGCGGGATGGCCGTCGGCCATGCGGATGAGGGTGCGGACCCATTGCCAGGAGGCCGCCGAGATGCCGGCGCCGGGGGTGAAGGTGTGGCGCACCGCGTGGTCCAGGGCCTGGGTGACCGGCAGGTGTGCGGGGGCGTCGCGGACCGCGTCCGTCCAGCGGCGCGCGCCCTCGGCGTAGAGGGGCGCCACGGCCTCCTCCTTGGTGGCGAAATAGCGGTAGAAGGTGCGCGGCGCGATTCCGGCGGCCCGGGCGATGTCCTCGGCCCGGGTGGCCCGCAGGCCCTGGGTCACGAAGAGGCGGGCCGCCGCTCGGGCGATCTCCATACGGGTGGCCGCTTTGCGGCGCTCGGTCAGCGAGGAGGACTTGCGGGGGGTGGCGGGGGTGGAGCTGGTCACCCCGGCAGGCTATGCCTGTGTGGCACAATCTGCCATCTGGCGGGCCACCCCGGGGTTCAGGTCCGGGGTGACCCGTCTCTCCGGCGTGCCCGGGGGCGGAACCCGGACAGAAGAGGAGCCGGGCTTCGCCACCCGGGGGGGAAGGGTGCCGAAGCCCGGCTCTGGGAAGTCCCGGCGCCGGGGGGGGTGGTGCGTCGGGACGTGGCTCGGGGCCGGCCGTACGGGTGGTACGGCCGTGAACTGCCGGCGGGCTCGGGAACAGGGACGCACGATCCCGGTCCACGGACCTGCCGTTCGAACTGAACTCCCGGGCCCTGAAAGGTTGTTCCCAGGGCCCGGCCGGTTGAAGCGACGCTGTACGGCCATGTTTGCGCGGCCTTTCGCCACCGGGCGTACGCGGGTGTCACGCCACGGCGTCGAAGCCCGTGTCACGGGCCAGCTTCTTCAGCTCCAGCAGCGCGTGCTTCTCGATCTGCCGGATGCGCTCGCGCGTCAGACCGTGCTCCTTGCCGACCTCGGTCAGCGTGCGCTCGCGGCCGTCCTCGATGCCGTACCGCATCTTGATGATGGACGCCGTGCGCTGGTCGAGGCGGCCGATGAGGTCGTCCAGTCCCTCGCTGCGCAGGAGCGTGAGCACCGACTGCTCGGGCGACACGGCGGAGGTGTCCTCCAGCAGGTCGCCGAACTGGGTCTCGCCCTCGTCGTCCACCGACATGTTCAGCGAGACCGGGTCGCGGGCCCAGTCCAGGACGTCCGAGACCCGCTCCGGCGTGGAACCGAGCTCGGCGGCGATCTCCGCGGGCTCCGGCTCCCGGCCGTGCTCGCGGTTGAACTCGCGCTGCACCCGCCGCACGCGGCCCAGCTCCTCCACCAGGTGGACGGGCAGCCGGATCGTGCGGGACTGGTCGGCTATCGAGCGGGTGATCGCCTGGCGGATCCACCAGGTGGCGTACGTGGAGAACTTGAAGCCCTTGCGGTAGTCGAACTTCTCCACCGCGCGCACCAGGCCCGCGTTGCCCTCCTGGATCAGGTCGAGCAGGGGCAGACCGCTGCGCGGGTAGCGGCGCGCCACGGCGACGACCAGACGCAGGTTGGAACGGATGAAGACGTCCTTGGCCCGCTCGCCCTCGGCGACCAGGGCCTCCAGCTCCTCACGGGTGGCGTCCGTACCGGACTCGTATCCGTCGAGGATCTGCCGCGCGAACACACCCGCCTCGATGATCTGGGACAGCTCGACCTCCTTGGCGGCGTCGAGCAGCGGTGTACGCGCGATCTCGTCGAGGTACATGCCGACCAGGTCGCGGTCGGCGATCTCGCCGCCATGGGCGCGAACACTGCTTGCCGCGTCGACCGTCTCGCCGGCGGCGGACTTACGACGGGCGACGGCACGGGTTGCCATGCGTGCTCCCTTGCGATGGTGTGTCAGCGGGTGGTCCGTCGGACGCTTGGCACTCTTCGAGGAGCCCGAGCTCTCCTGCTCACCGGAACTCTCGGAACTCTCCTCGGGTGCCCCGCATCCGATGGAAACAACGACTGGAATCCGGACAGAATTCCCAACCCGCCCCCCAATTTTCTGATCATGCAGTACCCTGTCCGGCCGCTGCGGCCGTACGTCTCCGTCGGCACCCACGGATCCGCAGGTCAGGCCGGGAGCCGGGACCTCCCGGAAGCCCCCCGCGGACCCCGCCGGCCCCCCGCGCGTGAGACGCCCCTCACACGTATGCCGCAGTGCTCGCCGGGGAAGGGCGTCGCCGTCGACCGCCCTCCCACCCTGATGGACGGGTCGTACCGGCGGAAGGTTGCCGCAAACCCGGACTCTCAGGAAATTCCCAGACCCCCCACGTCCCCGCACACCCCGGCCACCCAGCACGCCCTGTACACCCAGGTTGTACGCAACAGGCGCGCCCGTGTTTCAGCCGAACTGCACCGAACGTTTGGCCAGGCCCATCCAGAAGCCGTCGATCACGGACCGCTGGGTGTCCAGCTCCCCGCCCGCCTCGGCCGCGCCCATGGTCACGAACAGCGGCGCGAAGTGCTCGGTGCGCGGATGGGCGTACCGTCCGGCCGGGGACTTGGCCAGGAAGTCCAGCAGGGCGTCCCAGTCGCGGTCCTCCAGGGCGCGCCGGCCCCAGTCGTCGAACTCCGCGGACCAGCTCGGCACCCCGCCGCCCGGGTGGCGCAGCGCGGCCAGGTTGTGGGTGAAGAAGCCGGACCCGACGATCAGCACACCCTCGTCGCGCAGCGGCGCCAGCCTGCGGCCGATGTCCATGAGCCGCACCGGGTCGAGGGTCGGCAGGGAGATCTGCAGCACGGGGAGGTCGGCCGCGGGGAACATCTCCACCAGCGGGACGTACGCGCCGTGGTCGAGGCCGCGGTCCGGGACGCGTTGCACGGGGACGCCGGGGGCGCGCAGCAGCTTGCGCACGCTCTCGGCGAGTTCCGGGGCCCCGGGGGCGGCGTACGTGACCCGGTAGTAGCGCTCGGGGAAGCCCCAGAAGTCGTACACCAGCGGAACCGTCTCGACCGCGCCGAGGGCGAGCGGCGCGTCCTCCCAGTGGGCGGAGACCACCAGGACCGCCCGGGGGCGGGGCAGGCCGGCGGCCCAGGCGGCGAGCTGTCCGGGCCAGACCGGGTCGTCCGCCAGGGGCGGTGCGCCGTGGCTGAGGTAGAGGGCGGGCATGCGCCGCGGCGCGGTGCGCTCCTCCTGGCCGGTGACCTGACCGACGACCTGACCCGCGACGGACATCTCGGCGACTCCTGCCCGGACGGCCCGCCCTTCCCGGCGACGCCCCCTCGATAGGTGCTTGAACTCTAGAACTAGTGCTTGAACTCTAAAGTTCTTTTCACCCATAAGGATACGCCTGCTTTGTTTAAGTTTCAAAAAGTGGGCTCGTACAGTGGATACATGAACACGGCACCCGCCTCTTCCGCCCCCCAGCCCGGCGCGAACGCCTCCGGCGCCTCCGGGGAGTTCCGCTGGCTCACCGCCGAGGAGCAGCGCGTCTGGCGCTCCTACCTGCACGCGACCACCCTGCTCGACGACCACCTCGACCGGCAGCTTCAGCGTGACGCGGGCATGCCGCACATCTACTACGGCATGCTCGTCCGACTCGCCGAGGCACCGGAGCACCGGCTGCGCATGACCCAGCTGGCCATGGACGCCAAGATCACCCGTTCGCGCCTCTCGCACGCCGTGGCCCGTCTGGAGAAGAACGGGTGGGTACGGCGCGAGGAGTGCCCCTCGGACAAGCGGGGGCAGTTCGCGGTGCTGACGGACGAGGGCCGGGAGGTGCTGCGGCGCACCGCGCCGGGCCATGTGGCCGCCGTGCGCCAGGCGCTGTTCGACCGGCTCAGCCCGCAGCAGCAGAAATCCCTCGGCGAGATCATGCAGATCATCGCCGAGGGACTCCAGCCCGACGAAGCGGGCGCGGACCTGCCCTGGCTGCGCTGAACGCGACCGGGCCGCGCCCACCGTCACCGTCCGGTCCGTGCCCGGGGCTCAGCGCCCCGAGGCTCAGTGGGCGATGACCGGCACCGCCCTCTCGTCCTCGGCGGCGTCCTCGCCCGAGGCCGTGCCGGACCCGGCCACGGCGGTGCCGCCCGGACGGCCGGCGTTGACGAGGGTCACCACGATCGCCGCCGCCGCGACCAGGATGCCGACGGCGAACCAGATGGCGTTGGTGTAGCCGTGCACCAGAGCCTCCATCTGGACCAGCCGCGCCTGCGGCCGGGAGGTGGCAGAGGCGAGGTGGTCCTTGAGGTACGCGGTCGTCGCGGACGCGGCGACCGTGTTCAGCAGGGCCGTGCCGATGGCGCCGCCCACCTGCTGGGAGGTGTTGACCATCGCGGAGGCGACACCGGCGTCACGCGGCTGGACGCCCAGGGTGGCCAGGGACATCGCGGGCATGAACGCCGTACCCATGCCGAGGCCGAGCAGCACCATCGCGGGCAGCAGCAGCGCGGCGTACGAGGAGCCGATCTCCAGCTGGGTCAGCAGCAGCATGCCCAGGGCGGCCACCAGGAAGCCCGGGCCCATCAGCAGCCGCGGGGCCACCCGGGTCATCAGCCGGGCGCCGATCTGAGTGGAGCCGGTGATCATGCCCGCGATCATCGGGAGGAAGGCGAAGCCGGTCTTCACCGGCGAGTAGCCCTTCACGACCTGGAGGTAGTAGGTCAGGAAGAGGAACAGGCCGAACATCGCGATGATCGCCAGGCCCAGGGAGAGGTAGACACCGCCGCGGTTGCGCTCGGTGACCACGCGCAGCGGCAGCAGCGGCGCCCTGACCCTGGACTCGACCAGCACGAAGGCGAGCAGCAGGACGGCGGAGGCGACGAACATGGACACGGTCAGGGCGTCGCCCCAGCCGTCCGACTCGGCGCGGGTGAAGCCGTACACCAGGGCGACCAGGCCGAGGGTGGACAGCACCACGCCCGGGATGTCGAGCGGCGAGCGGTTGCGGCCGCCCTCCGGCTCACGGATGACGAAGTAGGCGCCGGCCGCGGCGACCACGGCGAAGGGGATGTTCACGAAGAACGTCCAGCGCCAGTCCAGGTACTCGGTGAGGAAGCCGCCGAGGATCAGGCCGACGGCACCGCCGCCGCCCGCGATCGCGCCGTAGATGCCGAACGCCTTGGCGCGTTCCTTGGCGTCGGTGAACATGACGGCGAGCAGGGACAGCGCGGCCGGCGCGAGGAGCGCGCCGAAGGCGCCCTGCAGCGCGCGGGCGCCGAACATCAGCGTGCCGTTGGTGGCCGCGCCGCCGAGCGCGGAGGCCACGGCGAAACCGGTCAGACCGGTCACGAAGGCCCGCTTGCGGCCCCACAGGTCGGCGATCCGGCCGCCGAAGAGGAGCAGTCCGCCGAAGGCGAGGGCGTAGGCGGTGACGACCCACTGCCGGTTGCCGTCGGAGATGCCCAGGTCCTGCTGGGCGGAGGGCAGCGCGATGTTCACGATGGTCGCGTCCAGGACGACCATCAGCTGGGCGAGCGCGATGAAGACCAGCGCCCTCCAGCGGTTGTTGTCGGGAGCCTTGCCGAGAGCGCCGGCGGCGCTTCGGGCTGTTTCAGACATGGGGGTACCCACTTCGGGACTGCGTGACGGAAAAAGTCGGTCGTCGGTCGGTTGGTGGTCGGTGGTCGTCGGTCGGTCGTCGTCGCCGGTTGTCGCCGGTCGGTCAGGTCGGTCGTCGTCGGTCGTTGGTCGTCGTACGGAAAGTCAGGAACGTCAGGACGGCAGGATCGTCAGGACGGCACGTACCGCCGGAACCTCAGGTCGGCAGGAACCAGGAAAAGGGCGTCGGACAGCCGCCGTCCGCGCCCCGTGTGCCCGGGGCGGCGGGCGGTGCGCCTGCCGTGATGACCGGCGGATCGCGGGTGGTTCCGACCGCCGTACGTCCCCGGAACAGTCGGTGACGTACGGCCCCGCGCTCATCGCCGCTTGTCGGTGATGGCTGTTCTGGCCGGCGCCGGTTCACGTCCGCGCCGGCCGGTACTGATCACTCAGGCCTGGCGGAGATCCTCCATGCTCGTGGCCGTGCCCGGCAGGACGGATCGGGCCGGGGCCCGCAGTCCGTCCAGGAACAGCTGCAGATGACGGTGGACGAAGCGGTCGTGGCTGGTACAGCCGGTACCGGCCGGCGGCCGGCTGAGCTGGGCCGTCGCGATCATCACGTCGCCGACGCTGACGTCCGGGCGCAACTGCCCGGCCGCCACGGCCCGTCCCATGACCTCCTCGATGAGGTGCACGACCCGCAGGCGCGCGGCCTCCAGGTCGGGGTGGTGCTGGTCGAAGGTGCTGGAGACCATCGGGCACAGCGCGCTGATCCGCTCGTCGGCGGCGGTGTGCACCAGGCGCTCCAGGGCTCCGAAGGCGTCGCCGTTCTCCGCGAGCGCCTGCTCGGCCGCCATGGCCGTACGGTCCATGACCGAGCAGACGACCTCGCGGACGAGGGCGTCCCGGTCCGGGAAGTTGCGGTACAGCGTGGCGTTTCCGACGCCGGCCCGGCGGGCGATCTCGTCGAGCGGCACGTCCGGGCCGTGCATCACGAACATCTCCCGGGCGGCGGTGACGATCCGCTCCCGGTTGCGCAGGGCGTCGGCGCGCGGCCTGCTCGCCTTGCGCGGCGCGGGGTGCGCGGTCGTCACGGACTGCACGGTGTACTCCCTCGGTCGGTCTTGGTCTTGGTCCGGGGCGGTGCTCGGCCTCGGACCGGTCCGCGGCCTTCCTCGGCCTCGGTCCGTCCGGGGCCGGTCCTCGCCCGGCCGGTGAGCGATCCGGGGAGGTCCTCCCCGTTTCACTCGGACACAGGGCTAAACGGGGAAGAGGTCCCCGGTTATTTCCCCTCCTCGGAAAGAATTCCGGTGACCTGGATCACATCCATCCGGCCGTCACTCGTTCCCACGACAGAGCGGCGTGTCCCACGACCGGACGACTCCAGCGCGCACCCCGAGCCCCCGCGACACAGGGTGATCGCAAGGGTGCAGCCGGGAACCGGCGGCTGCCTGGAGCGAAGGGTCCACGCATGCGAGCGCAGCCGCCCCGCCGCCGGATACGCCCGATACGCAAGCGCCGTGCGGCCGCCTTCGCCTCCGTCACCGTACTGACCCTCGCGGTCAGCACCTCGGCCGGAACCGGGCACCTCACGGCGGGCACCGCGGCGACCGGCTCCGGGGCTTCCGCCCTCGCCCGCTCCCCCGCCCTCAACCCCTGCATGATCAACGGCGCGCCCGCCGTGCAGATGTCGGAGGGCGTCCCCACACCCGGCGGCTACGCCCGCTCCACCGGCACCGTGCACGCCCTCACCGTAATGATCGACTTCTCCGACGCGCCCGGCCAGGGCACCGCCCTCGACCGCTTCCACGAGTTCTTCCCGCAGACCCAGCAGTGGTTCCGCACCGCCTCCTACGGCCGCCTCGACTACCGCCCCGAGACCCCGATCCGCGACTGGCTGCGCATGCCCAAACCCTTCGAGGAGTACGGCATCGACCGCGGCGCCCCCTTCGACCCCGGCTACCGCCGGCTGGTCCAGGACATCGTGACGGCGGCCGACCCGAAGATCGACTTCAGGGACTACGACCTGCTCAACGTGCTGATGACGCCGAACGCGGGCCCCTCCGCGCTGGACACGGTCCTGTCCGTCACCTTCGCCGGCAACTCCGACGCCCCCGTCGCCGACGGCATCCCGGTCGCCAACGCCTCCTTCGTCTACTCCCGCCAGGACGACGGCTCCGGCTCCTACGACCGCACCGGCTACCGCGTCCTGCCCCACGAGAACGGCCACGTCTTCGGCCTGCCCGACCTCTACACCCAGGACGGCGGGGGCGCGGTGGGCCACTGGGACATCATGAGCGAGGACTGGGGGGGCAACAACGACCTGCTCGGCTGGCACAAGTGGAAGCTCGGCTGGCTGGACGCCAACCAGGTCAGCTGCGCCGCCAAACACGGCTCCACCGAGTACACCCTGACCCCGCTGGCCCGCCGGGGCGGCCCCAAGCTGGTCTTCGTCCCCCTGGACTCGCGCACCGGCTACGCCCTCGAACTGCGCACCCGTGACGGCAACGACGAGACGGTGTGCAGCCCCGGCATCCTCATCTACAAGGTCGACGCCGACGTCGACACGGGCCGCGGCCCGATCAAGGTCTACGACGCCCACCGCGACAGCGGCGGCTGCACCCGCAGCCCGAACGTCCACGCCGAACTCTCCGACGCGCCCTTCGCCCCGGGCGAGACCTTCAAGGACCCGCGGGCGAAGATCCGCATCGACGTGGCGGCGGTGGACCTCGCGGGGACGTACCGGGTGCGGGTGACACGGCAGTGAGGTGGGGGTGGGGGCGTGTGTGGGGGTGGGGGGCGGGCGTGGGGAGGGTGAGGGTGGCCGTGGGGGTGGAGGTGGACGTGGGAGGTGGGGGGGGCGAGCGGACGGACGGGCCGGCGAACCCTCCGGCCGGGCTACGGTGAGCGTGCCCGCTGCGCCCGCCCCTGCCGTACCGGAGAACGGAAGCGATGCCCTCGAACACCACGGAGCCCCGTGCGGCTGCCGCCGCCCACCCCTCCGCGGCTCACACGGCTCCCACGGCTCCCGCGGCCGCTGCCCGCACCCCTGCGGCTCCTGCGGCTTCCGCGGCTCCCGCAGCCGGTGAGGCGCCCCCGGAGGCGGTGACTCCGCTGCTGCGGGGCGTCGCGGTGCTCCAACAGCTGACGGATGCCGGCGGAACGCTCGCCCTCAGCTCCCTCGAGAGGGCCACCGGCCTGGCCCGCTCCACCGTGGACCGCATCACGGCGACCCTCGCCCGCATGGGATACGTCCGCCTCGACGGCCGGGACGTCGTCCTCACCCCCCGCCTGATGGAACTGGGCAACGCCTACCTGGCCGCCCTGCGCCTGCCGGCGCTGCTCGGCGCACGCGCCGACGCCCTCGCCGACGAACTGGACGAGTCGGTGTCGCTGGCGGTCGGCGACCGCGACGGCATCCGCTTCATCCACCAGGCGACCCGCCGCCGCGCGATGTCCCTGAGCTTCCGCATCGGCGACCTGCTGCCTGCCGAACGCACCGCGCCGGGCCCGCTGTTCGCCACCGAGTGGACGGAGGAGGAGTGGCGGCGCTGGCGGGAGCGAAGGGCGGCGGACCCGGAGGACCGGGGCTTCCCGGCCGTACCACCCCGCACGAACCCCGCGGACACGGCGCGCGCGGCAGACCCAACCGACGTGCCGGACACGGCGGACGCGGCGGACGCAGGAGACGCAGCGCACGCGGGAGACGCGGCGCACGCGGGAGACGCGGTGGAGGGGCCGCCACACCTCACCGCCTTCGAACGGCGTACCGCCCGGGCGGCGTGCGAAGGCTGGTCCCTGGACGACCAGTTGATCGAACCGGGGCTGGTGGCGGTGTCCGTCCCCGTCCGGGACCCGGCCACGGGCCGTATCGCCTGCGTGGCGAACGTGGTGAGCCACACCAGCCGCCACTCGGCGCGGAGTCTGCGCACCGAACTGCTCCCGCGCCTGCGGGAGACGGTCACGGCCATGGAGGCGGACCTGCGGGCCCTGCACGGGACGCCCCCGCCGCACCCCGCGCCGCCCCCCTCGGACCTGGCGACCTGGACGGCCGCCTCCAAGCAGGAACTGGGCCGGGACTTCGTTGAGTCCCTGGCCCGGGGGCTGACGGTGCTCACGGCGTTCGACGCGGACAGGCCGGCGCTGACGCTGACGGAGGTGGCGCGGGCGACGGGCCTGGCGCGGGCGACCGCCCGCAGGGCGCTGATCACCCACCAGCACCTCGGTCTGGTCGCCCAGACGCCGGACACCCGGGCCTTCGCCCTCACCCCCAGGGTCCTGTCCCTGGGCTTCCCGCCCCTGTCCCGCACCTCGCTCCCCCGGATCGCCCAGCCGCACCTGGAGGACCTGGCGGCCCACCTCCAGGAGTCGGCGTCGCTCGCGGTGCTCACACCGTCCGGCGAGGAGATCCAGTACACGGCCCGGGCCGCCGCGCGCCGCATCATGAGCGTCGACATCACGGTGGGCACCCGCCTCCCGGCCCGCGCCACGGCCCTGGGCAGGGTGCTGACCGGGGCGGCCCCGGGCGGTTACGCCCTGGTCGACGAGGAACTGGAGCGCGGCCTGCGCGCGATCGCGGTCCCCGTCCACGACCGTGAGGGCCGGGTGGTGGCCGCCATGGACATCGCCCTGCACGCGGCCCGCCACACCCGGGAGGAGTGCGTGCAGACCCTCCTCCCGCCCCTGCGCGAAACGGCGGCCCGCCTGGAATCCGACCTCCACATGGCCGCCCGCTTCACCCGGGTCCCCCTGACCTGACCGGCGCCCCGCACCTCGGTCCCCCCTCAGGCCCCGCACCCAGAACCCGCCCTCAAGGCCGACACCGGGCCCGCCCTCTCAGCCCCCTCGAACGGTCCGAACCGCCAGCTCGGCGAGATCCTCCCCGTTCAGCCCCGGCCACCCGTGCACGGCCTCCCGCCACTCCCGCGGGATGCCGGAGCGCCCCCAGCGCGCCCCGAGCAGGGCGCCGGCGATGGCGGCGACGGTGTCGGTGTCGTTCCCGGCCCGTACCGCCGCCTCCAGGGCGAGCCGCAGATGCCGGGCGGGCTCGGCCTCGGGCACGGGCGTCCGGACGATCGCGGACCAGGCGGCTTGCAGGGCGTGAACCACCCACCCGTTGTGCGCGAAGTGGTGGGGCGGACGGGCCTCGGCCTCGTCGAGCCGCGCGGCCCAGACGTCCCGCCGCCGAGCGGGAAGCAGTTCGAGACCGCCCCGCACGCCGTCGAAGGTCCCGCTCAGCACCGCCGTACGAATCCCGGAACACCACAGCACACAGGCATCCCCGCAGTCGGGGTCGGGATGGGTGAGCGCCCCGACGGCGACGGCGGCCTCGGCCATGGCAGCGGCATCACCGAGATGAGCCAGGGCGACGACCCCGGTACGCATCAAGGACCCGTTCCCCGCGCTGAGTTCCCGCCCGGCGGCATACGCGCGAGCCGCCTCCCCCATCACCGCCCCCAGCCCCACACCCGCACCCGCACCCGCGTCCGCGTCCGCGGAGGCGGCCCGCCCGACGGCATCGAGCACGGCCCGAGTCTGGGCACCGACGTCGCTGGCACCCCCACGCACCCAGCGCAGGAAGTTCCCCGCGATCGCGTCGAGCGCCCCGGCCTCCCGCAGATCCGCCCCGGTCGCCGCCACCTCCGCGACGCACACCTGCATCTGGGTGTCGTCCGAGTACTCCCCGGGTTCGTACGGCCCGAGCCCACCCCCGGCCATCCGGGGCTCCTGCCCCTCCCCCAACCGCGCCGCGAACTCGTACGGCACCCCCAGCGCGTCCCCCACCGCGGCCCCGAGCAACACCCCGGCAGCCCGATCGAGGCCCGCCCCACCCAGCTGGGAGTTGGAACTGCGCACCCGCACCACGAAGACCTCCCGACAAGCAACCGACCGGCCCGCTGAACCACGCCACCACCCACCGCCCACCCCAACGGACGACGCCGCGTCAGCTTGGCACGCAACCCCCCTTATCGTCAATCAGACGAAAGCCCATCCCTCCCCCACCCCACCACGACCACCACGCCCCACCCCACCACCCGCTAGACTGTCCGCGGTGCACCACCCCGGTGGCGCACCTGCGGATGTCCGACCACATCCCACCCCGCCTTCGTAGCTCAGGGGATAGAGCACCGCTCTCCTAAAGCGGGTGTCGCAGGTTCGAATCCTGCCGGGGGCACAAGGGAAAAGGCCCCGGACCGATCCTTGGGTTCTAACGGTCCTCGCAACACCCGCGATCTGTGGGAGTTGCGAGGACCGTGGCTGTTGGACGTGATGATCTTGCGGGGTTGAGGGAGCG
>NZ_JBJDQT010000051.1:0-29421 GCF_044903565.1 Streptomyces sp. NPDC004065
CTGCACTTCTACAACACTGGCCGCCGACACACTGCGCTCGGCGGCCAGCCACCGATCACCCGACTGTCACCAAAGTCATGACCGGGTACAGCTAGTCGTAGTGCCGGGCCTCGATGACGTTGCCGTCCGGGTCGCGGAAGTAGAAGCTGCGCCGGGCCGCGCCCCGGGCGCCGAAGGAGTCGTAGGAGAAGTCGGACACGGGCACGGTGTGCTCGCGCAGACGGGCGTGCAGGGCGTCGAACGCGGCGTCCGGCAGGGACAGGCAGACATGGTTCACCGGGTGACCCGCGCTGTCCGCGGCACCGGGGAGCATGTTCATGCGGGCGACCATGGGCGGCGGGGCGAGGTCGAGGATGGTCTCCTCGTTGAGACGTACGGAGGGGAAGGACACCTCGCCCGCGACGAACTCGGCGAGTCTGAGCGGCTCGAGGCCGACGATCCGCTCGTAGAAGCCGGCCGCGGCGACCGGGTCGCGCACCCACAGGACGACATGGTCGAGACATGGCGTGTTGTCCGTCATGCACCCAGGCTGGTGCCGTGCCGCACCGGCCGCAAGGGTTTGGCCGGGTGCGGGGCCCGCCAGAGATGAGGGGAGAGCGACAGACGGGAGGCAGGCACGTGCTGGTGGTGTCCGAAGAGGTCCGGGAGGCGCTCGCCGCGCGCCGTCCGGTGGTGGCCCTGGAGTCCACGATCATCGCCCATGGGCTGCCGCGCCCGCGCAATCTCCAGGTGGCGCTGGAACTGGAGGACACGGTCCGCCGGGAGGGCGCCATGCCCGCGACGATCGCGGTGCTGGACGGGCGTCCGCACGTCGGACTGGACAAGCAGCAGCTCGAACGGGTGGCGAACGAGGACGGCATCCGCAAGCTCGGCCACCGCGACCTCCCGCTCGCCGTGGCCGCCGGGGCCAGTGGGGCGACGACGGTGTCGGCGACCGCGCTGCTGGCCGCCCTGGCGGGCATCCGCGTGTTCGCCACGGGCGGGCTGGGCGGAGTGCACCGGGAGTGGACGGTGACGCAGGACGAGTCCGCGGATCTCGGGCTGCTGGCCCGCACCCGGATCACCGTGGTGTGCGCCGGTGTGAAGTCGATCCTGGACGTGCCAGCGACGCTGCAGCGGCTGGAGACGCTGGGAGTCGCGGTGGCCGGCTACGGCACCGACCGCTTCCCCGGCTTCTACCTGTCGGACTCGGGGCACCCCGTCGACTGGACGCTGCGCACCCCCGAGGAGGTCGCCGAGGTGATGCGGGCGCAGAACGTGCTGCGCACGCCCGATTCGGCGCTGATCGTCGCCAACCCCGTCCCCGAGGAGGAGCAGCTCGATCCGGAGCTGCACGCGCGCGTGCTCACCGACGCGCTGCGCGCCTGCGCGGAGCGGGGCGTCACGGGTCAGGCGGTCACCCCGTTCCTGCTCGACCACCTGGTGCGGCACACCGACGGCGCCTCACTGCGGGCCAACCTGGCCGCCGTGCGCGGCAACGTACGGCTGGCGGCGCGGATCGCGGGCGCCTGGACACGGAGGTGACCGCGGACCCGCGGCGGACCCGGGAAGTGCCAGGGCGCCGGAAAGCCGCAGCCGGCGGCGGAGGCGCCGGCTCCAAAGTCCCCGCCCCGGAGAGCCGTGGCGCGGGGCGCGGGGCCGGCCGTCCGGGCGGCGGCGCGCTGCTGGTGGTCGGCGACGTGGTGACCGACGTGGTCGCACGGCACCGCGGGCCGCTCGCGCCGGGCACCGACACACCCGCCGCGATCCGGACGGTGCCGGGCGGCGCGGGCGCCAACGTGGCCTGCTGGGCAGCCCACGAAGGCTGTCCCGAGGTGCGGCTGCTCGGGCGGGTGGGCGCGGACACGGCGGCCTGGCACGAGCGGGAACTGGTCGCCGCCGGGGTGCGGCCCCGGCTGGTGGTCGACCGGGAGGCGCCGACCGGAACGGTGGTCTGCCTGGTCGACGCGGGGTCGGCCGCCGAGCGCACCTTTCTGACCGACAGCGGGGCGTCCCTGCGTCTGGGCCCCGAGGACTGGTCCGCGGAGCTGCTCGACGGGGTGGCCAGGCTGCATCTGTCGGGCTACCTGCTGTTCTCGCAGCCGAGCCGGGCCCTGGTGACCGCCGCCGTGGCGGCGGCTCGCGCGCGGGACGTGCCGGTGAGCCTGGACCCGGCCTCGGCCGGATTCCTCCTGTCGCTGGGCGTGGACCGGTTCCTGTCCCTCGTGGACGGGGTGGACGTGCTTCTGCCCAGCCGTGACGAGGCCGGCCTGCTGACCGGGCTGCCCGATCCCGCGGACGCGGCGGCCGCGCTGAGCCGGCGGATCCCCCTGGTGGTGGTCAAACTGGGCGCGCGGGGAGCGCTGGTGGCCCGCTCCGGCGCGGTGTGCGCCCGGGTGCCGGCCCTGCCCGTGGCGCCCCGGGACACCACGGGCGCCGGTGACGCCTTCACGGGCGCCTTCCTCGCCACGCTGCTCACCGGGGCCGGCCCGGAGGACGCCGCGGCCCGGGGCTGCCGGGCGGGTGCCCTGGCGGTGGCGCGGGTGGGCGGGAGACCTCCTGTGCCGGTGCCCTGACCTGCCGCTCACCGGCGGACTCCTACGCCTTGATGCCCCAGGCGGAGATCATCGGCGCGGTGGCCAGGTCCATGCTGCCGGAGGCCACGTGGGCGAGGTGGCGGTCGATCTCCTCGTCGGTGGCCAGGCCCGCGGTGACGAGCAGGCCCCGCACCTGGCGGACCGTCGCGGATTCCAGGGCGGCGCAGGCGGCGGACGCGACCGGAAAGTAGGCCTCGGCCTCCACCTGACGCAGCCCGGCCTCGCGCAGCAGGCGGGGCAGCGTGCGCCCGTACGACAGGTCGGCCCCACGGTCGGCGAGCAGCCGGCGGAAGCCCCTGCGCAAGCGGTTGGCCAGTGCTTCGGCCGGGCCGTGCTCGTCCGGGCACGGCAGGGGCTGCAGCGCGGGGTCGGCGTCCTCGAGCAGGATCCGCCCGCCCGGGCGCAGCGACTCGATCATCGAGCGCAGCGCCCTCTCCCGGTCGGGCACGTGGACCAGGACGAGCCGGGCGTGCACCAGGTCGAAGTCCTCGCCCGGCGGCTCCTCGGCGCCCACGTCGTGGACCCGCACCTCCACGTTGGGGCGGGCGGCCGCGGCGACCAGGGAGGTGTCGATGTCGGTGGCGACGACCCGTCCCTCGGGGCCGACCCGTCGGGCGAGCCAGTCGACGACGGACGTGCCGCCCGCGCCGACCTCCCAGCACCGTCCGCCGGGTGCGACGCCCAGCGCGTCGAGGTGGCGGAACGTCGTCGGGTCGAAAAGGGCGGCGAAGGCGTCGAAGCGTTCGCCCGCCTCCGTCTGCCGGTTGTCGAGCAGATATCCGTCGCTGTCGGTCATGACGCGATGATCCAACGTTCCCCGGTCCACAGGCGGGAACCAAGCGGAATGCCCCGTTTCCACAGGCCCACCCGCGGCTCCGGCCGTGCTGGCAGACTGGCCCGCCAGAGCGCAGAGCGCGCCCGGCGAGGAGATCCACGCAAGGAGATCCAGATGTCCATGGCAGGGAATCTGCGGAAGGTCGCGGCCCTCGACAAGGTCGGCGGCCTGCGCAGGGTGGCGCGGCTGGCACGACGGCGCGGCCGTGTCGACCTGAGTCATCCCGCCCGGTCCCCGCTGGGCTCCTCGGTGGTGAACTGCGTGACCTATCAGGACGGCGCCCGGCTGCCGGACCCCGGCGACGTGGTGGCGGCCGTGCGGCGGGTGCGCGGCAGCGGCGACGGTTTCGTCTGGCTGGGGCTGCACGAGCCGACCGACGCCGAGTTCGCCGGCATCGCCGAGTTGTTCGACCTGCACCCGCTGGCGGTCGAGGACGCGGTCGAGGCCCACCAGCGCCCCAAGCTGGAGCGGTACGGGGAGACACTGTTCGCGGTCTTCAAGACGGTCTGCTACGTCGAGCACGAGACGCTGACCGCGACGAGCGAGGTGGTGGACAGCGGCGAGATCATGGTGTTCGTCGGCCGGGACTTCGTCATCACGGTGCGGCACGGGCGGCACGGCTCGCTCGGCCCGCTGCGCGAGGAGCTGGAGGCCGACCCGGGGCAGCTCGCCAAGGGGCCGGCGGTGGTGCTGCACGCGATCGCGGACCATGTGGTCGACGAGTATCTGACGGTGACCGACGCGGTGCAGGCGGACATCGACCAGGTGGAGACCGAGGTTTTCGCGGAGAACGGCGCACGGACCGACCCGGGGCGGATCTACCAGCTCAAGCGTGAGCTGCTGGAGCTGAAGCGGGCCGTGGTGCCGCTCGCCCGGCCGGTGGAGGACCTGGCGACCCGCCCGATCCGGGTGGTCGACCCGGAGATACAGGCCTACTTCCGTGACGTCCTCGACCACCTGATACGGGCCAAGGAGCAGATCGCCGCGTTCGACGAACTGCTCAACTCGATCCTGCAGGCCCACCTGGCCCGGGTGACGGTGACGCAGAACGAGGACATGCGCAAGATCACGGCCTGGGCCGCGGTGATCGCCGTGCCGACGATGGTGTGCGGGGTGTACGGCATGAACTTCACGGACATGCCGGAGCTGCACTGGCGGTTCGGCTATCCCCTGGTGATCGGTGTCATATCCGCCGCCTGCCTCGTGCTGTACCGCGGTTTCCGGCGCAACGGCTGGCTGTGACGCCGGCCGCCGGTGGCCCGGTCCGCGGGTCCCGTTACGGGAAGGCGGCGGAACCGCGGGACGCCGGTGGTCCGAGGTGGCCGGACGGCCGGCGGGACGGGCGGGCGGCGGGACGGGCGGGCGTCTCCGGCCCTCAGCCGCGCCAGGCCGGGTGGCGTGGGTCGTCCGCGCGTACGAGGACGTCGGCCGTGCCGGCCGGGTCGGTCTCGGCCTCGTAGCGCTCGAAGGCGGGCAGGGTCCAGTGATCGGGCTGCGGCGTACGGCGGCGCAGGGCGCCCGGGGAGAGGAGGACGTGGACGGTCAGGTCGAAAGGGAACCAGTGGCGCAGGATGAGGGGGCCGTGCAGCAACAGCAGGCCACCGGGAGGGAGGGTGACGTAGGAGCTGCGCGTGGCGCGGTCGGTGACCGGGTCCCACAGGTCGGGCAGGACGCGGCCGTCTCCGCCGGGTTCCAGCGGTTCGAAGACCTCGCGCCACAGGGCGCCGGTGTCGAGCCAGCCGTTGTAGTAGGACTCCGGGTCCCGGTGGCCGTGTTCCAGCCGGAGTGAGGCCGGGCGCAGGAACCCCTCGGCGTCCACCGCCAGTGAGGGGCGGCCGAGCAGGCGCAGCGCCTGGGAGACGCGGCCGGCCAGTTCGCCCGGGCGCGCGGCGGGGGCGCCGTCGAAGGCGATGCGCGGCCAGGGGCTGCCGTCACCGGGCTTCAGGTCGAGCAGGCGCTCGGCGAGCAGGTCGCCGAGCCGTTCCCAGGTGATCGCTTCGAATCGCACACGGCCCATGATGCGCCAGGGGCGGGCCGCGGTGTCCCGCGAGCTGTGACCGGGCACGGTGCGCTCGCCGGCCCTCCGCGCGGACGCGCTGTCCACACCGTGCGCCCCCCGCCCGCCGCGCAGAAAGCGCTGTCCACCCACCCTGCGCGCACGGACCGGCGGACGTATCGTGGCCGGAAGAGTGCCGCCCGATGTCGCACGGCCTGTCGCACGCGCACGCGAGGGGGACGGCCATGGCCGATCCCAAGGGTTTCCTGACCACACCCCGCCAGGAGTGGCCGCGCAGGCCCGTCGAGGAACGGGTCCGGGACTGGAACGAGGTGTACGTCCCGGGCGGGCTGCTGCCGATCATCAGCAAGCAGGCGGACCGCTGCATGGACTGCGGTGTCCCGTTCTGCCACCAGGCCTGCCCGCTGGGCAATCTCATCCCGGAGTGGAACGACCTGGTCTCCCGGGAGGACTGGCGGGCGGCGAGCGACCGTCTGCACGCGACGAACAACTTCCCGGAGTTCACCGGGCGGTTGTGCCCGGCGCCGTGCGAGGCGGGGTGCGTGCTGGCGATCAACCAGCCGGCCGTCACCATCAAGAACGTCGAGTGCGCCATCGCCGACCGGGCCTGGGAGGAGGGGTTCGTCCCGCCGCGCGTGCCGGACCGGCTGTCCGGGCGGACCGTCGCCGTGGTCGGGTCGGGGCCGACCGGACTGGCCGCGGCCCAGCAGCTGACGCGCGCGGGACACACGGTCGCGGTGTACGAGAAGGACGACCGGCTCGGCGGGCTGATGCGGTACGGCATTCCCTCGTTCAAGATGGAGAAGCACCATCTGGAGCGGCGGCTGGAGCAGATGCTGGCCGAGGGGACCAAGTTCCGCACGTCCACGACGGTCGGACGGGATGTGTCGGCCGGGGAGCTGCGGACGCGCTACGACGCGGTGGTGATCGCCACCGGGGCCACGGCGTGGCGGGAACTTCCGGTGCCGGGGCGGGAGTTGGCCGGGATACACCAGGCGATGGAGTATCTGCCGCTGGCCAACCGGGTGTGCGAGGGCGACCTGGCGGTGTCGCCCTTGTCGGCGGCGGGCCGGCACGTGGTGATCGTGGGCGGCGGCGACACGGGGGCGGACTGCCTCGGCACGGCGGTGCGGGAGGGCGCCGCCTCGGTGACCCAGTTGGACATCTACACGCAGCCGGGTACGGAGCGGGACGAGGACGTGGAGCCGTGGCCGACGTATCCGAAGATCTACCGGCTGTCGCCCGCTCACCAGGAGGCCGGGGAGTTGCGGACGGCGCCGGAGGCGGACGCCGACGCGCGGTTGTTCGCGGCCTCCACACTCCGCTTCACCGGCGACGCGGACGGGCATGTGCGGGCGCTGGATCTCGTGGAGGTGGACGCGCAGCGGCGCCCGCTGCCCGGGACCGGGCGGACGCTCCCGGCGGACCTGGTGCTGCTGGCGCTGGGCTTCTCGGGTCCGGACCGGGCGGACGGGCTCGTCGATCAGCTGGGGGTGGAGCTGGCGTCGCGCGGCACGATCGTGCGCGACGCGGACTTCGCGACGAACGTGCCCGGGGTGTTCGTGGCGGGGGACGCGGCCCGCGGCCAGTCGCTGATCGTGTGGGCGATCGCGGAGGGGCGGGCGGTGGCGGCGGCCGTCGACCGTTTCCTGACGGGGAGTTCGCGTCTTCCGGCGCCGATAGGGCCGTACGACCGGCCGATGACCGTGTAGCCGGTGCGGCGGTGAGCGCCGCGTCGGCGGACGGGCCGTGCCTCCGGTGAGGTGGCGCGACCACCGCGCGGCCACCGCGGCCACCGCGGCCACCGCGGCCGGCCGCCACTCCGGTCCGTCAGGGCGCCGGACTGCCGGCCCACCGGCCCACCGGCCCGCCGCCTCCCCACTCTCCCGGCTCTCGACCCGCCGCCCTCCGGCCCGCCGGGTCCGGGCCGCCCGTACGGCCGACGGGCCGGACCCGGCGGCCGACAGACGACGCGCGACGGTCGGCAGCCGTCCGGCGACGGTGCGGGGACGGTGCATGACGGTGCGGTGAGGGCTGGTGGCGTGCGGTAACAACTGGTAACGGTGCGACGGGCGGGCCCGGGCGCCGGCCGGTGCGGGTGTCAGGGCTTGCGTGCCACCGCCCCGTAGCCGGGGATGACCCCGTCGTCCTGTCCCGGTACCGGGTCGCCGAGTTCGGGGTGCCACCGGTGGACGACCTCGACCCCGGGCTCGACGAGCTCCAGGCCGTCGAAGAAGCGGGTGAACTCCTCGCGGGAGCGCAGGGCGAGGGTGACACCGGCCGCCCTCAGCTTCTCCGTGGCCGCCGCCGAGTCCTCCGGGGTGAAGTCGGCGGTGGCGTGGGTCATCATCAGGTAGCTGCCGGACGGGAGTTCGGCGAGCAGCCGGTCGACGAGCCGGTGCGCTCCGTCCTCGTCGGAGACGAAGTGCAGCAGGGCGACCAGGGACAGGGCGATCGGCCGGTCGAAGTCCAGTATCGCGCGGGCCTTTTCGATGATGGCGGCCGGATCGCGCACGTCCGCCTGGAGGTACTCCGTCACGCCCTCGGGCGTGCTGCGCAGGAGCGCGGCGGCGTGCGCGAGGACGATGGGGTCGTTGTCGCAGTAGACGACGCGCGCCTCCGGTGCGATCTGCTGGGCGACCTGGTGGAGGTTGGGTTCGGTGGGGATGCCGGTGCCGATGTCCAGGAACTGCCG
Organism: Streptomyces sp. NPDC004065; assembly: GCF_044903565.1. Lineage (NCBI taxonomy): Bacteria > Bacillati > Actinomycetota > Actinomycetes > Kitasatosporales > Streptomycetaceae > Streptomyces > Streptomyces sp. NPDC004065. The sequence goes on from NZ_JBJDQT010000051.1 coordinate 8,124, forward strand.
GACGCCCTCCTTGGCGAGCCAGCGGGTGGCGCGGTGCATGAAGGCGCGGTTGACCCGGGCCATCACCGGCACACGGGGCTCGAGGGCCAGCATCTGGCGGCCCATGGCCTCGTCGACGGGGTAGTTGTCCTTGCCGCCGAGGTACCAGTCGTACATCCGCGCGGGATGGGGCTTGCTGGTGTCGATCCCGGCGGGTCCGGCGGCGTCGGGCCCGGTCGTGCCGGTCGTCCCGGTCATGAGGCACTCCGTAAGCGTGTGGTGCAACGAATGATCAAGTCAGTACCAAGATAAGGAGATCGAGCTGAGAAAAGGCGGTGCGTTCAGGCCAGAAGGAAGTCGGCCTCCCCCGCCTTGGCGCCTTCGATGAAGGCGGTCATCTCGTCGGTGGTGTAGATGAGGGCGGGGCCGTCCGGGTCGGTCGACTGGCGTACCGCGATCCGGCCGTCGGCGAGTTTCATCGCCTCCAGGCAGTTGCCGCCGTTGCCTCCGCTCCAGGGTTTGTGCCAGCCCTCGCTGCCCAGGTCCCTGGCGGGCATGCCGTTGTAGATGCGCCGCTCGCCGCGGATCCGCGGCTTGGGCTGGGACGTGATGCGTTCCATTCACAGCTCCTTGCGGAGATCCCGGAGGATCTCCTTGGTGCGATGTGCCGTAGCGGCCTGTGCCGCCATGCGGTCCATGACCTCGAGGTGGGTGGCCACCTCGGCGCGGGCGTCGAGGTAGACGGCGCCGGTCAGGTACTCGCTGTAGACCATGTCCGGGAGTTCGGGCACGGCGAACCGGAAGAGCACGAAGGGCCCGTAGGTGCCCGGGTGCGGCCCCGCCTCGAACGGGGCGACCTGCAGGGTCACATGGGGCAGCTTCGTGGCCTCGAGCAACTTGTCGATCTGAGCGCGCATCACCTCCGGGCCGCCGACGGGGCGGCTGAGCGCGGTCTCGTCCATCACGGCCCAGAACCTGGGCGCGTCGGGGCGGGTGAGGAGTTCCTGGCGCCGCATGCGCAGTGCGACGTGCCGCTCGATGTCCTCGGGGCTGGTCTGGCCGATGGCCCCCGATCTGAGCACGGCGCGGGCGTAGTCCTCGGTCTGCAGGAGCCCGGGCACGAAGTGGGGCTCGTACGAGCGGATCAGCGAGGCGGCGCCCTCGAGGCTGACGTACATCGAGAACCAGCCCGGCAGGATGTCGTGGAACCGCTGCCACCAGCCCGGGCGGTTGGCCTCCTCGGCCAGTTCGACGAAGTCCTCGGCCTCCTCGTCGGACACGCCGTACGCCTTCAGCAGGAGCTGGAGGTACGGGATCTTGAGGGCGACCTCGGCCATCTCCATACGGCGGACCGTGGCGGGGGCGACGCGCAGGATCCGGGCGGCCTCCTCGCGTTTGAGTCCCGCGCTCTCGCGCAGGTCGAGAAGGCGCCGGCCGAGCACGACCTGCCCGACGGTCGGCGCCGACCGCGGCTCGCTCACCCTCCACCTCCCATGCCCCGAAAGCCTGTTCCGCGGTGTCCTGACGGACCGCGCGCGGACCGCGCACGAACTGCGCACGCACTGCGCACGCACTGCGCACGCACTGCGCACGCACTGCGGACGAACCCCGCACGAACTGCGCGGACCGCGCGAAAAGCACGGGTTCCCGCACAGCCCTGCGGCGCCATTCGAAGACGCTTTCGAAGACCCGACGGGCCTTCACCGGTCTCAACTGGCGCCGCGCGACGTGCTGTTGCGAGCAGTGTGCCACGGCCCTTCACGGCGTCATACAGCACTCTGCATTTTTCATAGTGGCACTTGCCAAGTGTTCACGGCGCGGCGATAGTGGCAAGCGTGATTCCGTCCCCGCCCTTAGGAACAGACGCCGCCGTGGGCCTGGCCGGCCCCGGTGCGACCACGGGAGCGGGCCCTCACGGGGCCGTTGCCGAGCGCCGGTTCCGCTTCGAACTTGCCGCGCACCCGGGTTCCCCCGCACAGGCCAGACGCCTGACCCGGGCCCGGCTGACCGGCTGGTCGGTGTGCGAGGACACCTGTGACACGGCGGCCCTGGTCGTGTCCGAGCTGGTCACCAACGCGATCGTGCACACCGCGAGCAGCCAGATCGTCTGCGAGGTGCACGACGGCGACGACCTGGTGCGCATAGCCGTGCGTGACGAGGGCTGCGCCCCCGACGAGCCGCACCCGTCCCCGCGCCGGCCGGAGGAGGAGCACGGGAGGGGGCTGCTCCTCGTCGACGCCCTGTGCCGGGCGTGGGGCGCCCAGGAGCAGGGCGCCGGACTGGTCGTGTGGGCGGAGCTGGAACGCGGGGCCGCGGCCCCTCTCCGCTCCGACGCCGCCCGCGACGGCCGCACCGCCCACGCGGACGTGCAAGAGGCCCTCACCGGCCACGCGGACGCACACGAGGCCCTCACCGGCCGCGACGAGGCACACTTGGCCCGCACCGCCCACGCGGGCCCGCACGAGGCCCTCCACGCGGACGCGCACGAGGTGCGCACCGGCCGCGACGGCGCGCACCACGCCCGCGCCGACCTGGGCTGGGGCGCCCGCCCCAAGCCCGGCCCGGTCCGCACCCCGGGCGACGACGAGCGGCAGGCGCGGCGCGCCGCCGTGCCCGAGCAGTCACACCGAACGGGGGCCGCATGGCTGTGAGCGGCGCCTCCGGTTCCGTCCGGGCGCTCAGTTTCGACACACTCGTACGCCTGGGGCGCGATCTGGCCGCCCCCGGCAGAACCGGCGGCCCCGGCCCGTCCGGCGCTGGTGCCCCTCCCCGCCGGCTGTCCGTCCCGGACGGCATGACCGCACCGCTGGGCTACGACGCCGTGGCGGTGCCCGCCCGCTTCGGCCCGTTGCTGATGCCGAGGCTGCCGCGGGTGGGGTGCGTCTACGCCGACGAGGCGCACTGGTGGTGGATCGTCCCCTCGGACTCCGACTACGCCCTGAGATGGCCCGCCCCCGCCCACTACGCCACCGGCGCGGCCCTGCCCGACGCCTCGCCCGAGCCGCTGCCCGCTCTCATCCACCGCCCGGACGGCACGGTCCCCTACACCCCGCCGATCCCGCTGTACCTGGCGGTGTGCCGGGTCACCGGGACGACCCCGGCGTGGTCCCGCACCCTGAACGCCTGACCGCGGAACCACCCGCGCACCCGCCCCCGCACCGCCATCCCCCTCCTCCTGCCCCTCCGCCTCCGCCTACGCCCCGTCCCCCTGCCCGGCCCGAGCAACCCGGCACCCCCGTCCCGCCGCCCCGCCGGATCCACCCGCGCACCCGCCCCTGCACCTCCGTCCCCCCGTGTCCCTCCCCCGTGCTGCCTGGCGCCGCGCGCCCGCGTGCTTCGCCCGCCGGGGCCGTGCGCCCTGCCCCACGGCGGCCCGTCCCGCGATAGTGGGGCGTTCGTCGGGCGATCGGGGGAGGCCGCCGGTGGGAGCGAGGCGCGAGCAGGGCAGCGGGACGGCCGGGCCCGAGGTGTCGGAGTCGGAGCGGCTGCTCTTCGGTGGCCCGCTGCGCTACGACACCGGCTGGAGCCAGCACCGCGAGGCCTTCCTGGAACTGAACTTCCGGGGCATGGTGCGGCGGCTGCCCGGGCTGCTGGCCTCCAGTTTCCGGCTCGCCCGGCAGGCCGACCGGCGGGCCACCCGCACGGTGCTGAGCGCCGAGGCGGTCCGGGGTCTGGCGCAGGCGGTGAGCCTGCTCGCGGTGAACAGCGTGCTGGGCCGCCTGATCGCCGGGGGCGCGCTGCAGGACCGGCTGCGCGGCGCGGTTCCCGCGCTGGTCACCATGGCGGCGATGACGCTGCTCGGCGCGCTGCTGCGGGCGGCGTCGACGTATGCGACCGGGCGGCTCGAGCCCAAGGTGGAGCGGGTGGCCACGGAGCTGTACCTGGAGCGTGCGGCGTCGGTGGAGCTGGCCGCGATCGAGGACCACGCGTTCCACAAGCTGCTGGACACCGCGCAGTACGGCGCCGCCTCCGCCCGTCGGATGATCATGTACGGCACGCGCGTCGTGAACGCGATGATCTCGCTGGCCGCGGCGGCGGGCGTGCTGACCGTGCTGCACCCGGTGCTGCTGCCGCTGCTGGCGACCATGACCCTGCCCAGTGCCTGGAGCGCCCTGACGAACGCGCGCCGCCGTTACGAGTCCTTCCACACCTGGGTGCAGCACGCCCGCGCGGGACACCTGCTCAGCGAGCTGCTCACCGAGCCGCAGGCCGCCCCGGAGATCCGGGTGCACGGGGTGGGCCCGTTCCTGCTGCACCACTTCCGGGCGATGTCGGAGACCGCGGAGGCCGAGCAGGCGCGGCTGGCCCGGCTGGCCGCGCGCACCGGGCTGTGGGCGGCGGCCTGGACGGGACTGGCGACCGTCGCGACGTACGCGACGCTCGGCGCGCTGCTGCTGGCCGGGGCGATGGCGCTGTCCGTGGCGGGCACGGCGGTGATCGCGATCCGCACCGGCTCCGCGAGCCTGGACACCCTGGTCCTGGAGGTCAACCAGCTGCACGAGGAGGCCCTCTTCGTGGGCGATCTGCAGCGCCTGTACGAGGAGGCGGCGAAGCGGGCCATTCCGGTGGGCGGCGGGCCGCTGCCGGAGGACCCGCGCGAGATCCGCTTCGAGAACGTCACGTTCGGCTATCCGGGCGAGGCGGCGCGCCCGGCCCTCGACGACGTGACCCTGAGCATTCCGCTCGGCCGGATCGTCGCGCTGGTCGGCGAGAACGGCTCGGGCAAGACGACCCTGGTCAAGCTGCTGGCCGGGCTGTACCGGCCGGACCGGGGGCGTGTCCTGTGGGACGGCGTGGACGCGGCGTCGGCCGACCGGGGGGAGCTGGCGGAGCGCATCGCGATGGTGGCGCAGGACTTCAAGCGCTGGCCGTTCACGGCGCGGGTCAACGTGGCGGTGGGCCGCTCCTCGGTGCCGCTGACCGAGGAGCGGCTGGCCTCGGCGGTCGCCGACGCGGGCGCGCAGGAGGTGGTCGCGGATCTGCCGCGGGGCCTGGACACCCTGCTGGCGCGCCACTTCAGCGGTGGGCACGAGCTGTCCGGGGGGCAGTGGCAGCGGCTCGGCATCGCGCGGGCCGCCTACCGGCGCGGTCGCATCCTGATCGTGGACGAGCCGACCGCGGCGCTGGACGCGCGGGCCGAGCTGGAGGTGTTCGAACGAATCAGGCGGCTGGCCGCCGGCGGCCAGACGGTGGTGCTGATCACGCACCGGCTGGCGTCCGTGCGCCACGCCGACCTGGTGCACGTCCTGGACCAGGGACGGCTGGTGGAATCGGGCCCGCCGGACGAGCTGCTGGCCGCCGGCGGCCTCTACGCGGAGCTGTACGCGCTGCAGGCGGCGCAGTTCGCGCCGGCGGTGCGGGATCCGGCCGCGCCGGCGGATTCGGCCGCGACGGATTCGGCCGCGCCGGGCGCCGGTACGCCCGCGGCGGGCGCGCAGGCGGCAGGCGCACGGGGGCCGAGGTGACTCCGGTCTGCGCGTCTCCGGCCGGCCTGCAGGCGGCCGACGCGCCTCCGGCCGGGATCTCCCGGACCGGCGTGGCTCAGACCCGCGTGGCTCAGACCCGCGTCGCCCGGACCGGTGTGCCCGGGCCGGGAAGGGCCGGGGCAGATGTACCCCGGCCGGGAGGGGCCGGGGCAGACGTACGCGGGTTGGAGATCACCAGGACGGGCGCGTCCGAGCCGGAGATCACCGGCTCGGACGCGCTCGGGGCAGGCGTGCCCGGGACGGGAGTGCCCAGGGCAGACGCACGCGGGTCCGGTGCGGCGGGGTCGAGCGTTCCGGCCTCGAACGTGCCGGGCTCGGATGCGGGCTGACGGCAGCGGCCGGCTGACGGCACCGGCGGGCTGACCGCGCCGGACGGGCGGCGATCCGGGCAACCCCCGCACGCGGCCCGGTCGCGCCTCCGCGCCTCGTAGCACGCGCGGGGAGGGACGGCCCGGCGCGCACCGGGCACGCCCGCGTCACGCAGTGGCGTCACCGCCGCTCTCGCCGCCGCGGACGATCACCAGGAACGTATCCGTCGCGAGGTCCATCACGACCTCTGCGGGCAGGCCCTCCAGACGCCGCGCATGCGCGAACTCCTCCGCCGGCCACGACCCGCGCGGACCGCCGGCGGGAAAGCGCTCGAGCACCGTTCGCCCGTTCACCCTGCACCTCCATGTAGCTGTACTCAGAGAAATAAACGCCAAGCACGGCCCGTGCGTCTCGGCCGGTGACGGTACTGAGACGTACTTGACACCGTCGCACGCCAAAAGTGGGTCCCACCTCACACTTTCGGCCCCGCCGATTACCTTGCGCAGCCTGTCCCGCACCCCTCGTGTTCACTCCCCCGTCGCCCCCGCGCCACCTGATCGCCCTCGGGCTCACGGATCGCGCGGATCGCGCGGATCACGCGGATCGCGCGGATCGCACGGAGTCGCGTCATGGCCGTTCATACGCTGTATGCACTATTTGCACAGAGGCGGCGCAAATGTACCGCCGGACGACAACTCGGGCGCATGGGACGGCAGTTGCCATACCGTAGGACCATGGCGGTGCATCACCACAGGGATGATCCGTGGCGGGTGAGGGTGGACGACGAGCGGGGGAGACCGTGCGGAGCCGGGGTGCTGCTCGACGACCGCCATGTCCTGACCTGCGCACACGTCGTCCGGTACGCCGGGGCGGCGCCCGGCGGCACGGCGCCCGGCGGCACGGCGCCCGGAGTGCGGATCACCAGCGTGGCCTGCCGGCCCGAGTGGACGGCCACCGCGCACGTCGCGCCCGGCTCGTGGGTGCACGAGGACGGCACGCGCCGCGGCGACGTGGCCCTGCTGGAGCTGGACGAGCCCGCGCCGTGCGGCACCCGGACCACGCTGTGGAAGGTGCCCATCTCCGGCGTCAGGGTGAGCGTGTACGGCTTCCCGGAGGCCGAGCCGTACGGGATCTGGACGGACGCGGAGCTGGCGGGCGCCGGCGGCCGGGAGGGCGAGTGGGGGCTGCTCAGGCGCCTGCGCTCCGGCGATCCCTGGATCGAGAGGGGCTATTCGGGTGCGGGGGTGGTGGCGCGGGAGGGCGAGTTCGAGGACCACGTCATCGGGATGGTGGTGGCCGACTACGTCAACGGCGACGCCCGTGCGGCCTGGATGCTGCCCACGGAGACGGTGCTGTCGTATCTGCCGCGGATCGCGGAGTTCACCGGCGGCGACCGCGCCGACGAGCTCGGGCCGTACGGCAGCGAGCCGCCCGGCGACGTGCTCGGCGACCCGCTGCGGCTCGCCCTGACCCAGGAACTCACCCGGCTGCTGCACGGCGGCTGGGCGGGCACCGTCGTCGTCGGCACCGGCGGGACGACCGGGGTGGGGTCCTCCTGGCTGGTGCGTCTGGTGCGCACGGCCGACCCGGCGGCCCGGGCGGGCGCCTCCGACGAGGAGCTCACCGAGGCGCCCGGGGACACGGTCCTCGGGCTCGGCTCGATCGACGCCGCCTACGACGCGCGCGGCCGGTCCGTCACGGAGGTGTGCGACTACCTGTCCGGCCGGTTCGGGCTCGGCGGCGGTTCCGCCCGGGAGGTGGTGCGCCGGCTGCTGCGCCGCCGGCCCCCCGCCTGTGTGGTGGTGGGCGGCGTCGACCGGGCCGCGGACCCGGCGGCGCTCGTGCGGGAGCTGCTGGGGCCGCTGGCCCTGCGGGCGCGCTCGCGCGGGATGCGTCTGGTGCTGGGCTTCGTGGACCGTCCGCCGGACGATCTGCCCTACGACGTCTCGCTCGACCCGGACCCGCTGCACGGTGCCGTGTCCCGGCGGGTGACCCCGGCACAGACCCAGGCGGCCGTCGCACGGCTGGCCGCCGCCGAGGAGAAGGCGGCGCGGCTGCACGAGGAGTGGGGCACCCGGTTCTTCGGCGCTCCCCGGCCGCCGCACGCCGCGGCTCCGCGCCTGCGGGTCCGGCTGGCCGTCGCCCGCACGACGGAGCCGAACCCGGAACTCGCCGCCCTGCACGACGAGGCGGTCCGGGCGCACGACGAGGCCGGACGCCACGAGCGTGCCCTGCGGCGCATGATCCGGGCCTACGAGGACCTCGTCACCGCTCTGGAGCTGCACCGGGTGCGAGCCGCCCGGTTCTTCGGGGACGAGGACCGCAGGCTCGCCGAGCTGCACGCACCGGCCGCCCGGGCGCTGGGGACCGTACCGATCGACCTGACCTCCGCCGGGGCGCTGGTCAGGCGCTATGCCGACGAGGTCGACCGCCGGATCGAGGGAGGGTGACGGCGTGAAGAGGTGCAATCGTCCCGACTGCGGCCGGGGAGAGATCGACGAGAGCGGCTTCTGCACCGAGTGCGACCGGGAGCCGCTGCCCCCGGACCGCGCCGGGGGCGCGGGTGCCGGGGACACCCGAGGCGCCGGGGGCGCCCGAGGTGCGCGTGGTGCCGGAGGTGCGGGCGGCGCCGGACCGGACCGCGCCGGGGCAGGTTCCCCCGCGTCGCCCGGGAGCGGGCCCACGGCCGCGACCGGGGCCGGGCGGCCCGGGGCCGGCGCGGGGGCCGGCCCCGGCGCGGGCGCGGGCGCGCCATGTGCGAGCGTGGGTGTGGCGCCGGTGCGGCCCGACCCCTGGTACGGCCTGGAGCTGATCGCCGCCGGCCCGGTCCCCGGCCCGCCCGGCACGCCGTCGCACGCGGCGGGCCCGGTCGCCGAGGAGCACCGCTACTGCCCCAACCCCGGCTGCGGCCGGCCGGTCGGGCGTGGCCGGGACGGCCGGCCCGGCCGGGCCGCCGGCTACTGCGCCCACTGCGGCACCCGCTACGACTTCGCCGAGCCGCGCGGGCTGACCGTAGCGGGCCGCTACGCGGTCGAGCGGGTCCTCGGCTCGGGCGCCTACGGCGCGGCGTATCTGGCGCACGACCGCAACCTGGACACGCCCGTCGTGCTCAAGGCGCTGAACCGGTCGGTGGCCGCCACCGCGGAGCACGAGCGGGACGTACTGGTGGGGCTGCGGCACGACAGCATCGTCCGCATCCTGGGCTACGAACCGGAGGGCCCGCACCTGGTGCTCGAGTACGTGCCGGGCGAGCCGCTGTCCGCGCGGGACGGCGACCGCCTCGAGACCCTGCTCGGGCACGGCATCCGCGTCCTGCAGGCGCTGGACTACCTGCACGCCAGGGGCCTGCTGCACTGCGACGTCAAACCGCTGAACATCATCCGCCACCGGGAGGAGGGAGCGGGCGGGCCGCTGGACCGGGTGCGGCTGATCGACTTCGGCGCGGTGCGCTCGCGGGACAAGGACACCGGGCCGGTCGTGGCGTACACCAGGGCGTACGCCCCTCCGGAGGGCGATCCGGAGCACGCACGGCCCACCGCGGGCTTCGACCTGTACGGCCTCGGCATGACGCTCAGGGAGGTGTGCCGCGCGCACGGCGCCGACCGTGCGGCGCCCGGCGTGGACTCGCTGATGCTGCTGCTGGACCGGGCCACGGACACCGCCGAGCCCCGGCGGCGCTTCGTCTCGGCACGGCAGTTCGGGGAGCAGCTGAGCGGGGTGATCCGGCAGATCGTGGCGGCGTCCCCGACGGGCCGTCAGGTCACGCGCCCCTCCGCCCTGTTCGGCTCGATGACGGAGCCCCTGCACGGCGGGCTCGGCGCGGCGCGTCCGCTCGGCCACTGGGTCCGGGCGGCGGCGGACGAGGACGCGGTGCTGTCGACGGAGCCGGCCTTCGGCGCCCCGCGGGCCCTCGACGTCGCCGGCGCGCTGCCCGCGCCGCTGTCCGACCCCGACGACCCGGTGCCCGACGCCGCCGGCGCCGCGCTGGCGGAGAGCCGGCTCGCGCTGCGCCGGCGTGACGTCGACGCCGCCGAGCGGGCGCTGGCACGCGCGGACCTGCCCGGCTGGCACTGGCTGCGCTCCTGGTACGCGGGGCTGATCGCGCTCGCACGTGCGGACGCGGCGAGAGCCACCGGCTGCTTCACCGACGTACGAAGAACCCTCCCGGGGGAACTGGTCCCCCAGCTCGCGCTCGGCCTGTGCGCCGAGTTGCGCGGCGGGCCCGACGACCTGGAGACCGCCCGCTCCCACTACGGCACGGTGTTCGCGACCACCCCCGCGCTCGGCGCGGCCGGGTTCGGCCTGGCCCGGGTGCACCTGCTGGCCGGCCGGCGCGCGGAGGCCGTGGCCACGGCCGAGCGGCTGGCCCAGGAGTTCCGCGACGAGCGCGAGGCGCGCATCGCGGCCGTACGGCTGCTCGTCACCGTGCTCGCGGCGCGGGCCGCCGCCCCGACGGCGGACGACATCGGGCGGGCCCGTGCGGCGGTGGCCGGGCTCGATGTGGACGAGGCCGCGTCCGCCTCGCTGCGGGCGGAGATCGAGTACGCGTGGTTCGCGCACGGCCGCGACCGGCTCCAGCTGTCGGAGGCGGTCCGCGCGCTGGCCGCGCACACCCCCTCCGAACGGGACTACGTCGCCCTGGTCGACCTGGCCAACCGGCTTCGCCCGCCGGTGCGTTGGCCGCGGGCGGGACGGCGCCGGGCGGGCCGTCACTCCCGTTCCGGGCGCACCGCCGGCACGCTAAGCTGTTGATGCGTTACACACGGACACGCAGCGACGCGGTCAGGGTGGTGCCGGTGGGGGACAGGTCGCCCTTGGGTCTCGGTTTCGGCGTCGAGTTGGACGCGCCCGCGGATCTCGGCCACGACGAGACGCGCGCGGACGCCCTCGTCACCGTCAGGGCGGGTTCCCCGGACCGGGCGGGTCCGCGGACGCCGGCCGCCGAGGTCCTGATCATGGACCGGTCGCTGTCCATGGCCGGCCGGGGCAAGCTGGACGAGGCCAAGCGCGCGGTGTGCGCGGCCGTCGACACCCTGCGCGACGGCACGTACCTGGGGGTCGTCGCCGGTCATCACGGGGCCGAGGTGGTCTTCCCGCCGGGCGGCGGCCTGGCCCGTGTCGACGCCGCCGCCAGGCAGGCCGCGAAGGCGCACGTCGCCGCGCAGATCGCCGCGGGCGGGACGGCCATCGGGCAGTGGCTGGCCTGCGCCGACCGGATGTTCGCCACGGTGTCCGACCCGGGCGCGGTGCGCCACGCGGTGCTGTACACCGACGGCAAGGACGAGCACGAGACGCCCGAGCAGCTGGGCGCCGTGCTCCAGGCGTGCACCGACCGGTTCGTGTGCGACGCCCGCGGGCTGGGCGAGGACTGGAACTACACGGAGCTGCTGCGGATCACGGAGGCGCTGCACGGCGGCGCCGAGGCCGTCGTCACGATCTCCGACCTCACCGAGGACTTCACCCGGCTCGTCCGGCAGGCGCAGCGCATCGCCGTGGCCCGGGTGTACCTGGGGCTGCGCCTCAACAAGCGGTTCCGGCTGGACTTCGTGCGCAGGACCCGGCCCGTCGAGGCCGAACTGACGGCGCGTCAGCACCGCGACGGTGAGATCCATGTGCCGCTCGGCTCCTGGTCGCCCGGGGAGGCCCGCCAGTACCAGGTGTCGCTGCGGTTCGACCCCGAGGCGCTGACCGTCGACGAGAACCTGCGGGCGGCCCGCGTCACCCTGCACGCCGAGGGCCCCGACGGGACGCTCCGGCCGTGCTCCGAGACGCGTTCCATGGTGGTGCGGCGGCGGGCCTCGCCCGGGTTCGGGATCCCCCGCTCCCCCGACCTCACCCGGGTGGAGAACGAGCGCGAACTCGGCATGGCGATGCGGGCCTGCGCCGACGCCCAGCAGCGCGGGGACTTCGACCGGGCGGACCGGGAGCTGCGCATCGCGGTGGGGCTGGCGGAGGAACTCCGGGACATCGCCCGGCTGCGGCTGCTCCGCTCGGTCGCCACGACCGGCGGCGACGGACTGCTGCGGGTGCGCCGCGACGCCTCCCGCGGCCACATGCAGCGGCTCGGTCTGGAGTCGACCAGGACCGCCGCCCCGCCGCTCGAGACGGTGGAGCCGCAGGCACCGCCCGGCGACGGCGTACTGCCTCCGTCGTGCCCGCGCTGCGGTACGACGGCGTCGACGGGCACCGCCAAGTTCTGCGAGGAGTGCGGCCACCGCTTCGGCGACCTGCCGGTGAACGACGCACCGCTGGACGCCTCATGAGCGGGGCCGGAACGGGGCCGGGAAGCGTGACCGCGGCCGGCACCGGGGACGGTGGCGTCGGGGGCGGTGGCGTCGGACGCGGTGGCGTCAGGGGCGGTGGCGTTGGACACGGTGACGTTGGACACGGTGGCGGCGGCGTCGGAGGCGGCGTGCCTGGGCCGGGTGACGTGAGCGGCCGCGGGACGCGGGGCCCCCGCCGCTCCTTACGGCACGCGGTGGCGGCCCGGCGCGCGCGGCTGCGCGCGACCCATCCGACCACCGTGCTGCGCCGGCTGCGCGCCTGCGTACTGGCGATGGTGCTGGCCACCGCCCTGCTGTACCTGCTGGTGTCGGCCCAGGCCGGCCGCCAGATCAGCGCCGCCGGGCACACCGAGGCGGCCGTGCGCGACCTCCACGACGCCCGCCGCGAGGCCGCCCGGGCCAACACGGCGCTGCGCGACGCCGCCGGCACCGGACAGGTCCCCCTCATCGGCACCGGCACGGAGTTCGCCAACTCCACCGCCCGGGTGAACTCCCTGGTGACGTCGGCGACCGAGGGCAACGCGGACGGCCGGCAGGGCCTGATACGGATCCAGTTCGTCCAGGGCCAGCTGACCACCTGCGTGCAACTGGCCGACACCGCGGTGCGCGACTACGACCGCAGCGGCCCGGCCGGTCTGGAGGCCGCCCGCCAGGCGCTGACCGCCCCGCAGGAGGTGGACCGCGCGACCGGCCTGCCCATCCCCTACACGGGTGGCCTGCTGACCTCGCTCGCCGACCTCGAACACCAGCAGCGGCAGGCGCTGGCCCGGCAGCAGAACTCCAACTGGCTGGACCCGGCCCACGTCTGGTCCCTGCTCCTCGGGCCGACGGCCGTCATGCTCCTCTGCGTGCTGGCCACGGCCGACATCGTGGCGCGCCACTTCCGGCGGTACGTCGGCCCGCACCTGCTGCTCGCGCTGCCGGCCACCGCGGCCGTGGGCGTCACGACCAGCGTCCTGTGCCGGTACGCGGCGGACCGCCCCGGCGCGCACACGCTGTTCGCGGCGCCCGCGACCACGGCGTGCGCGCTGGCCCTGCTGACGGCGGCCGGTGTCCTGGCCTGGCTGGGCTACCGTCCCCGCCTCGCCGAGTACAGGTTCCCGCGATCATGACGACGGCCGAGCGATCACGAGGACGGTCATGAGAAGGCTGCTGTCCCGTCTCACCCGGGGAGTCCTGGTCCTCGCGCTGCTGCTGGCCGCGGCCGGCTGCGGCGGCGGCCGGCGCGACGACAGCGTGACCATCATGGTGCCCTGGTCCGGCGACGAGTTCGCGGCCTTCCACGCCGTGGTCAGGACGTTCGAGAAGAACACCGGCGTCCGGGTGAACATCCAGGTCACCCGGGCGCTGACCCAGCAGCTCGACGCCGCCGTGGGCGCCGGCGCGCCGCCCGACCTGGCCATCCTGCCGAGCGTCGGGGCCATCTACACCTACGCGGACCGCGACAGGGGTCTCAAGCCGCTGGGAGGGACCGCGGACACCACGGACTCCGCGGACGCCTTCCTGCAGCCGTTCCAGGGGCTGACGAAGGTCGGCGGCAAGGTCTACGCGCTGCCGGTCAAGGTGGACGTCAAGAGCCTGGTGTGGTTCCGGCCGTCGGTGGTCGGCCGGCCGTCGGACCCGGCCGGCCTGGAGTCCTTCGCCGAGCGGCACCGCGGCGCCTGGTGCCTGGGGCTGGAGTCGGGGCCGACCTCCGGCTGGCCGGGCGCCGACTGGATCGCCGACCTGGTGCTCGCGCAGAAGGGCACCGGCGCCTACGAGCAGTGGCTGTCGGGCCGACGGCCCTGGAAGGACGTCTCCGGGGCCTGGCGCGGCTGGCGCGACCGGGTGGGCGCGGGCGCGAAGGACGCCTCCACGCGGATGTTCAGCGAGGCCGCCGGGGGCATGACGAAGGAGCCGCCCCAGTGCTCGCTCGCCCACGGGGCGCTGTCCGCGATGGGCTTCCACCCGGCGGACGTGCAGCACGGGCTGTACGACTTCCTGCCCTCCTCCGGGACGCGCCGGCTGGAGGTGTCGGCGGACTTCGTCGGAAAGTTCACCGACGGCAACCCGGACGCCGACGCGCTCGCCGCCTACCTCGCGGGCCGTCAGGCGCAGCAGGCGTGGGTGGACCAGCCCGGAGGCTACGCGTTCTCCGCCAACACCGGCGTGACGCGCTACCGCAACGGCGGCGTGCAGCAGCGGGTCGCCGCACTGCTCCGGCCGGGCTCGGGCCACACCCTGTGCTTCGGCGCGGCCGACGCCATGGCGCCCGACATGTCCGCCGCCTTCTACCGGGCCGTGCTCACCTACGCGACGCAGGCCGGCCTGGACCCCACGGCTCTCCTGGCCAAGCTGGACCGGCTGCAGAGCAGGCTGGGCGGCGCGGGCCGCTCCCCCGTCCCCGCCGACCGCCTCTGCGCCACTCCCTGACCCCGCCGCCTCCCGTCCCCCTTTTCCTTCCGCCCTGTCCCGTCACCTCCCCCTCCCCGGCCCCGTCCCCTCCCCCGCCCCGCCCGCGGCCGACCGAGACCGTGCCCGACCGACCAGCAGAGGAAGCCCATGCCGGACGCAGTGCAGTTCACCCTCTCCGACGGAACCGTCGTCCTCGTGGCCCCGCCCGCCCGCGCCGCCGGCACCGGGGCCGTGGGCCTCGGGAGCCGGCTGGAGACCGCGGAGCGGACCCTGCGCCAGGCGCTCCGGCCGATCACCTCCGCCGCCGCCGAGGTCATCGGCGAGTTCCGCGCCCTCGCCCACCGCCCCGAGGAGGTGGAGATCACCTTCGGCGTCACGCTCGACGCCAGTCTCGGCGCGATCATCGCCGGCACCAAGACCGGCGCCCACCTGGACGTCAGCCTGCGCTGGTCCGGCGGCCCGGCCGCGGACCCCGGCACCGTGCGCCAGGACTGCGCACCCCCCGCCGCCACGCGTACGGTCACGGGAGGCCCCGGCACCCGCGACGGCGACCCCGGCGACGGCGCCACCAGCACCGGCGACCCCGGCGCCGCGGACCCGGCGTCCTCCTGACCGGGCCGCCGAGGGCCGCGGCGCGCGTCACCGGGTGGCGTACTTGTCGGTGGCCGCCACCAGCGCGTCCACCACTCCGGGCGCGCCCGCGTCGTGTCCGGCCTCGTCCACGACGACCAGTTCGCTGTCCGGCCAGGCGTGGTGGAGCCGCCAGACGGTGCCGAGCAGATTGCCGAGGTCGAGACTGCCCTGGACGAGGGTCCCGGGAATGCCTGCGAGCAGGTGTGCGTCGCGCAGCACCACGCCCTGGCCGCCCTCGCCACCCCGGCCGCGCTCGCCACCCGGGCCGCCCTCGCCACCCGGGCCGCCCTCGCCGAGGAAGTGACCGTTGCCGAAGTAATGGGTGACGGTGCGGGCGAAGCCCATGCGGAACACCGGGTCCTCGAAGCGCGGGACGGAGCGCGGCGGCGCGGGGACGATCGCCGTCTCCCAGTCGGTCCAGGCGCGCGCCGCGCGTTCCCGCGCCGCCGGGTCGGGCGACTCGATCAGCCGGTTGTAGGCCGCCGCGAGGTTCCCTTGGCGGTCGCCTTCGGGCAGTCCGGCGAGGAACCTCTCGAAGGCGTCCGGGAAGAGCCTGCCCAGGCCGCGGGTCAGCAGTTCCACCTCGGCGTCGGAACCGGTCGCGACCGCGGTCAGCACCAGTTCGGACACGGCGGCGGGATGTGTCTGCGCGTATCTCAGCGCCAGCACCGACCCCCAGGACGCCCCCCCACACCAGCCACCTCTCGATGCCCAGATGGCGGCGCAGGAGTTCGAGGTCGGCGACGAGGTGGGCCGTCGTGTTGACGCTCATGTCGGTGCCGGGGGCGCTCGCGTGGGGGGTGGAGCGCCCGCAGCCGCGCTGGTCCAGCAGAACGATGCGGTACGCGTCCGGGTCGCAGTAGCGCCGGTGGCCGGGGGTGCAGCCGGAGCCCGGCCCGCCGTGCAGCATCAGCGCCGGTTTGCCGTCCGGCCGGCCGCACGTCTCCCAGTGGATCCGGTTGCCGTCACCGACGTCGAGCATGCCCTGGTCGTACGGCTCGGTCTCCGGATACAGGCCCATCCGGTCACCGTAGCGGCGGTGCCGCGCCGCCGTCCCCCCGGTTTCCGGTGTCCTCGGGCGGCAGGCCGGCGGCGTCGGCCGCGGTGCGCAGGACCTCCCGGAGCATCGCCGGGGTGAGCTTGCCGGTGAAGGTGTTGCGCTGGCTGACGTGGAAGCAGCCGAAGAGGTCGAGGCCGCCGAGCGGGACGCGGGTCCCGTGAGCGAAGACCGGCCGGGGCCGCGGCACCGTCCAGCCCGCCTCGGCGAACGCCGGCAGCGCCGCCTGCCAGCCGAAGGCGCCCAGCACCACCGCCGCCCGCAGGGTGGGCCGCAGCAGCCGCAGTTCCTGGACCAGCCAGGGCCGGCAGGTGTTCCGCTCTCCGGGCGTCGGCCTGTTGGCGGGCGGTGCGCAGTGCACCGGCGAGGTGATCCGTACACCGCGCAGTTCCAGGCCGTCGTCGGCGGAGGTCGACGTGGGCTGCGAGGCGAGTCCCAGGTCGTACAGCGCCTCGTACAGGACGTCGCCGGAGCGGTCGCCGGTGAACATGCGCCCGGTGCGGTTGCCGCCGTGCGCGGCCGGAGCGAGCCCGACGATCAGCAGGCGGGCGTCCGCCGGGCCGAAGCCCGGCACCGGCCGGCCCCAGTACGTCCAGTCGGCGAACGCCGCCCGCTTGGTGCGGGCCACCTCTTCCCGCCAGGCGACCAGCCGCGGGCAGGCCCGGCATTCGGTGATCCGCCGGTCGAGGGCGGCGAGGCCGCTGCTGTCCATGCCTCCACCGTAGGACCACTGGGCGACGGAAATTCACGCGGAGGGGCGGGAGGGGGCGGTTAAGGTCGGGGCATGGATTCCGAGGACGACGAGGACGACAAGGACCGCGGGCCGGCCGGCCCGGCGGGCACCGCGCCCGGCTCCGCCGGGGCGGCGGACGCCGCGGTCGATCCGAAGGTCGCCGCCGCCGTCGCCGCGGCCGAGGCGGCCGCTCCGGCGAGCGGTGAGACCGTGCGGATCGACAGCTGGATCTGGGCCGTGCGCCTCGTCAAGACCCGCTCCGTCGGCGCCACCGCCTGCCGCGGCGGCCACGTCCGGGTGAACGGGGAGCGGGTGAAGCCCGCGCACTCCGTGCGCGTGGGCGACGAGGTGCGTCTGCGGCACGAGGGCCGCGAACGGGTCGTCGTCGTCAAGCGGCTGATCCGCAAGCGGGTCGGGGCTCCGGTGGCCGCCCAGTGCTACGTCGACAACTCCCCGCCGCCCCCGCCCCGCGAGGCCGTCGCGCCGATCGGGGTGCGCGACCGCGGCGCGGGCCGCCCCACCAAGCGCGACCGCCGTGAGCTGGAACGGCTGCGCGACCTGGAGCGGCTGCGCGACGCGGGCGGCCTCGGCGGCCGCCCGCGGGAACACTGACGATCCGGTGACCGGCGGGCCCCGTGGGCGCCGCCGGTCACCCGGGGGGCGGTCCCACCGCCTTACGGTGATGCCGGCCTTGCGGTCGCGCCGGCCTGGGGTCGAACCGGCCTGGGGTCGAACCGGCCTGGGGTCGAACCGGTCGGCCGTCGCACCGGCCTGTGGCCCCGCCGCCTCGCGGTGGTGCCGCCCGACGGTCGCGCCGTCCTGTGCCGCGCCGGCCGGCGGTCGCGCGCCCGCGTTACGCCCGTCGCCTCACCAGCCGCAGCAGCTCGGCGTTGTGGTCCCGCCGGGCCCAGGCGATGACCGCGAGGGGCACGATCAGGATCAGCGGGGTCGCGGCGTTCTGCCCGTCGAAGACGGTGAGCTGGACGATGAACGCGCCCACCATCAGGGCGCTCAGCGCGATCGCCGCGAGCGACTGGAGCACCGGGATCACCAGGGCGACGCCCCCGGCCAGCTCCAGGATCCCGATCGCGTACATGCCCGCACTGCCCCAGCCCATCCGGTCGAAGGCCTCGACGGCCGACGGGTGCGCGATGAGCTTGGGCAGGGCGCTCGCGAAGGCGTAGAACAGGGCGAGGAGCACCTGCACCACGCGCAGGGCGATCCGGGCGGCACGGCGTCCGCGGGCGGCCGGGACGGTCTGCGGGACGGAGGCGCTGGTCTGGGACGACATGGGGTTCTCCTGGGGAAGCGGTCCGGTCGGTGTCATGGAGGTGGACCGCCCCTGGCCGCGGAACTCATCGCCGTCCGGCGGATTTTCTCCCCGAGTTCCTCCCGTGCGCGGTCGCGCGCCTTTCGCGGCCGGCGCGCGCGGGTACACGAAGGCACGCAGGCACGGAGGGGCGGGCGGTGAGCGACGATGCGTACGGGCAGTGAACCGACGACCGCGCGCAGCCCCCTGCGGGCGCGGTTCTGGCTGAGTGTGTGGGGGCTGGCCTGGACGGTCTTCGGCACGGCCGCGTTCGTGCTGGCCGGGCAGCCCGGCTGGGCGGCCGCCTGCGCGGCGCTGTGGCTGCTGATGGCGGTCGACCTGGCGGTCGTCGTCCGGCACATCCGGCAGGGCCCGCACTTCCAGCCGGGTCCGGACGTCCCGCCGTACCCGCCGCCGGAGGACCGGCGCCGCTGAGGGCCGACGCCGCTGAGGGCCGACGCCGCCGGAGGGCCGGCCGCTGAGGACCGGCGCCGCTGAGGACCAGTGCCGGTGAGGGCCGGCCCGGCGCCGCGTCGCCGGTCAGGTGTCGAAGCGGGCGTGCTTGAGGTACTGCGGATTGGGGTCCAGCGCCGCCGCCAGCCGGAAGTGGCGCTTGGCCTGGTCGTGGCGCCCCTGCCGCTCATAGGTGCGGGCGAGGGCGAAGTGCGCGTAGGCGTTGTCCGGCTCGCGCTCCAGTACGACGGTGAATTCCAGCTCGGCGGGTCGCAGCTGCGCGGCGGCGAAGAAGGCCCGGGCGCGCAGCAGCCGGGCGGCCGTGTTCTCGGGATGCGCGGCGATGACTCCGTCGAGCAGCTTGACGGCACCCCGGGGATCCCGGGCGGCGAGCAGCCGCTCGGCGGCGCGGAAGTCTATGACATGCGTCTCCGGAGTACGTCCGGTCGGACCGCTGGTTTCGGGCACGGCAGAGTCCTTCCCTCACGGAAGGGGTTCAACGCCCCGGCCGGACAGCCCTATTCCTCCGCGCCGGCGTGCGGCGCCCCCGCCCGGGCCCTGCGGACCAGCTCCGCCCACACCTCCCGCACCCGCTGCCGCAGCCGTTCCAGCGGCACGTCGTTGTCGATGACGATGTCCGCGATCCTCAGGCGCTCCTCCCGGGTGGCCTGGGCGGCCATGCGGGCGCGGGCGTCCTCCTCGGTCATGCCGCGCAGCCGCACCAGCCGGTCGAGCTGGGTCTCGGGGCGGACGTCGACCACGATCACCAGGTCGTACAGCGGCGCCAGGCCGTTCTCCGTGAGGAGCGGGACGTCGTGGACGACGACGGCGTCCCCGGCCGCGGACTCCTCCAGCTCGCGGGAGCGCGCGCCGACCAGGGGATGCACGATCGAGTTGAGCACGGCGAGCCGGGCGGGGTCGGAGAAGACGATGGAGCCCAGCCGCGGCCGGTCCAGGCTGCCGTCCTCGGTGAGCACCTCGGGGCCGAACGCCTCGACGACCGCCGCCAGACCGGGCGTGCCCGGCGCGACCACCTCGCGCGCGATGCGGTCGGCGTCGATCAGCACGGCCCCGCACTCGACGAGCAGCCGCGACACCTCGCTCTTGCCGGCGCCGATACCGCCGGTCAGGCCCACTTTCAGCATGAGCGGAAGCTTAGGGCCTGCCTCCGGGGCCGGTGGGTCCGGGCAGCCCGCACCGGCGGCACGTCCGAGCAGCCCCGGCCAGCGGCACGCCCGGGAGGGCCCGGCCGGCGGCACGCCCGAGCAGCCTCGGCCAACGGCACGCCCAGGCGGCCCGGAGCGCGGCACGCCCGGGAGGGCGTCAGTTGTCGCCCTCCCGCTCCGCCAGGAACCGTTCGAACTCGCGGCCGATCTCGTCCGCCGACGGGATGTCGACGGGTTCGGCGAGCATGTTGCCGCGTGTCTCCGCGCCCGCCGCCGCGTCGTACTGGTGCTCCAGCCCCTGGACCAGGGAGGTGAGTTCCTCGTCGCCCTCGCGGATCTGGCGGTCGATCTCCGTCTGGGTGCGGTGGGCGGCGTTGCGCAGGGAGTGGGCGATGCCCGGCAGGACCAGCCCGGTGGCGGAGGTGATGGCCTCCAGGGCGGTGAGCGCGGCGTCCGGGTACGGGGAGCGCGCGATGTAGTGCGGCACGTGCGCGGCGATGCCGAGCACATCGTGGCCGGCCTCCATCAGGCGGTACTCCAGCAGCGCCGCCGCGCTGCCCGGCACCTGCGCCTCCTCGAACGGGCTGCGGTGCCCGGGCACCAGGTCGCTGCGGTTGCCGTGCGGGGTCAGGCCCACGGGCCGGGTGTGCGGGACGCCCATGGGGATGCCGTGGAAGGTGACCGACAGGCGTACGCCGAGACGCTCGACGATCTGCTGTACGGCCGCCGCGAAGCGCTCCCACTCGACGTCGGGCTCGGGCCCGGACAGCAGCAGGAACGGCGCGCCCGTGGCGTCCTGGACGAGACGCACCTCGATGGCGGGCTCCTCGTAGTCCGTCCAGCGGTCGCGCTTGAAGGTGAGCAGCGGGCGGCGGGCCCGGTAGTCCACGAGCCGGTCGTGGTCGAAGCGCGCCACGAGCTGGTGGGGCAGCGAGTCGAGGAGCCCGTCGACGATCTGGTCGCCGGTCTCGCCCGCGTCGATGTATCCGTCGAAGTGGTAAAGCATGACCAGTCCGGCCGATTCCTGGGCCAGCGCCGTGTCGACGACGGCCAGCCCCTTCGGCTCCCATGCGTACAGACCCTGCGGATCAAGCACTGTGACCGCTCCTCCTCGTGTTCGTAGTGCACAACCGGGTGCAGGGCGTGGTCATTCCCGGCCGGCCGCGGATTCACGGGCCCGTAACCGGGACGGCCGGCGATCACGGTCGCGGACGCGGCCGGCGAGGCAGCCAGGAGCACGGCCGGCAACACGGCCAGGAGCGCGGCCGGCGATACAGCCGGGAACACGACCGGCGAACGGCCGGGAACACGTCTGAGGGCCCGCCCCCAGGGGGACGGGCCCTCAGCTCAGCTGGTGCCTAGTGCCGGTGCCAGGCGCCTGTCAGCGCGTTCAGCTCTGACCGCCGGCCAGCTTCTCGCGCAGGGCGGCCAGCGCCTCGTCCGAGGCCAGGGCGCCGGAGCTGTCGCCGCCCTCGGAGGAGTACGAACCGCCGGA
>NZ_JBJDQT010000052.1:0-4991 GCF_044903565.1 Streptomyces sp. NPDC004065
CACCCCCCTTTGCCCCGTCCGGCCCGCCCGACTCGGTGGGGTGGGAGGTTGCCGTCACGGGGCTGCGCCCCGGACCCCGTGCGGGGCTGCGCCCCGGACCCCATGCGGGGCTGCGCCCCTGCACCCCGGGCGGGGGCTGCGCCCCTGCACCCCGGGCGGGGGCTGCGCCCCCGCACCCCATGCGGGGCTTCGCCCCCGCACCCCGGCGGGGCTGCGCCCGCCCCCGTGACCGCGGTCCATAAAACAAAGGCGCCGGTCGTACCCCCTGTGCCAAGGTGAGGGGGTCGTCCTGCCGAGCCCCCGGGAGCAGCGTTCTCGGGGGCTCTCGTGCGCGCGGCACCGTAGTCGTCCCAGCCAGCCGGAGAGGCCCTCCGCATGTTCCTGACCATCAGTACCACCGGCACCCCCGAACGTCCGGCGACCGACCTCGGGTTCCTGCTGCACAAGCATCCGGACAAGGCGCAGGCGTTCTCCACCTCCTACGGCACGGCGCACGTGCTCTACCCCGAGGCGGACGCCGGGCGGTGCACGGCGGCGTTGCTGCTGGAGGTGGACGCGGTGGCACTGGTCAGGCGCGGCAAGGGCAAGGGCCGCGGTGGCGCGCCGGACGCGGCGCTCGCGCAGTACGTCAACGACCGGCCCTACGCGGCCTCCTCGCTGCTCGCCGTCGCGCTGAGCAACGTGTTCTCCAGCGCGATCCGCGGCGTGTGCCACGCGCGCCCCGAACTGCCGGCGCAGACCCGTCCGCTGCGCGTGGAGGTGCCCGCGCTGCCGGCGCGCGGCGGGCCCGAGCTCGTACGGCGGCTGTTCGCGCCGCTCGGGTGGACCGTCACCGCCGAACCCGTGCCGCTGGACGCCGAGTTCCCGCAGTGGGGCGACTCGCGGTACGTGCACCTGGTCCTCGAGTCGTCGGCGCTGACCGTCGCGCAGGCCCTGCGCCACCTCTACGTCCTGCTCCCCGTCCTCGACGACGCCAAGCACTACTGGGTGTCCTCCGACGAGGTCGACAAGCTGCTGCGGGCTGGGGAGGGGTGGCTGCACGAGCACCCGGAGCAGAAGCTGATCACCAGCCGCTACCTGACGCGCCGCTGGTCGCTGACCCGTCAGGCCATGGAGCGGCTGGAACTGGTGCGGCTCGCGGAGACGGACGACAGCGAGGTCGAGGAGATCGACAACGCGGTGGCGGAGGACGGTGGTCCGGAGGACGGGGGTCACGGAGACGGTGGTCTGGAGGGCAGCGGGCTGGAGGGCAGCGGTCAGGTGGACGGCGCGGCGGGGGAGCGGTCGGTGCCTCTTGCCGTGCGGCGGCGCGAGGCGATCCTCGCCGTGCTGCGGCGGTCCGGCGCCGCCCGGGTCCTCGACCTCGGGTGCGGGCAGGGGCAGCTGGTGCAGGAGCTGCTGAAGGACGTCCGGTTCACCGAGATCGTGGGCGCGGACGTGTCGGTGCGGGCCCTGACCATCGCCTCCATGCGGCTGAAGCTGGACCGCATGGGGGAGCGGCAGGCGGCCCGGGTCACACTGCTGCAGGGCTCGCTGGTCTACACCGACAAGCGGCTCAAGGGGTACGACGCGGCGGTGCTCAGCGAGGTGATCGAGCACCTCGACCTGCCGCGCCTGCCCGCCCTGGAGTACGCGGTGTTCGGCGCCGCCCGCCCCCGTACGGTCGTCGTGACCACCCCGAACGTCGAGTACAACGTGCGCTGGGAGTCCCTGCCCGCCGGGCACGCCCGGCACGGCGACCACCGTTTCGAGTGGACCCGCGAGGAGTTCCGCGCCTGGGCCGCCACGGTGGCCGAACGGCACGGCTACGACGTGGAGTTCGCTCCCGTCGGCCCCGAGGACCCCGAGGTGGGTCCGCCCACCCAGATGGCGGTGTTCACCGTCCGCGCGGCGGACAAGGCACACAACGAGCAGGCACGCAACGAGCAGGCACGCAACGAGCAGGCACACAACGAGCAGGCACACAACGAGCAGGCACACAACGAGCAGGCACGCAACGAGCAGGCACGCAACGAGAAGGAGGCGCAGGCCGCATGACCGGGAACCGCACGGGCCGCGTCCTGCCCGTCACCGACCTCTCCCTCGTCGTCCTCGTCGGCGCGTCCGGCTCGGGCAAGTCCACCTTCGCCCGCCGCCACTTCAAGCCCACCGAGGTCATCTCCTCGGACTTCTGCCGCGGGCTGGTGTCCGACGACGAGAACGACCAGGGCGCGACCCGGGACGCCTTCGACGTCCTGCACTACATCGCCGGCAAGCGCCTGGCGGCCGGCCGCCGCACCGTCGTCGACGCCACCAGCGTGCAGCCCGACGCCCGCCGGCAGCTGATCGACCTGGCGAAGCGGTACGACGTGCTGCCCATAGCCATCGTGCTCGACGTGCCCGAGGAGGTGTGCGCCGAGCGCAACGCGGCCCGCACCGACCGGGCGGACATGCCACGCCGGGTGATCCAGCGGCACGTGCGCGAACTGCGCCGTTCCCTGCGCCACCTGGAGCGCGAGGGCTTCCGCAAGGTGCACGTGCTGCGCGGCACCGAGGAGGTCGACGGTGCCTCGGTCGTCAACGAGAAGCGCTTCAACGACCTCACCCACCTGACCGGGCCCTTCGACATCATCGGCGACGTGCACGGCTGCTCCGCCGAACTGGAGTCGCTGCTGGGCAAGCTGGGCTACGTCGACGGGGTGCACCCCGAGGGCCGTACCGCGGTCTTCCTCGGCGACCTGGTCGACCGCGGCCCGGACAGCCCCGGCGTGCTGCGCCGCGTGATGTCCATGGTGGGCTCGGGCAACGCCCTGTGCGTGCCGGGCAACCACGAGAACAAGTACGGCCGCCACCTCAAGGGCCGTACCGTCCGGCAGACCCACGGCCTGGCCGAGACCGTCGCGCAGATGGAGGGCGAGAGCGAGGAGTTCCGGGCACGGGTGCGGGAGTTCATCGACGGCCTGGTCAGCCACTACGTGCTGGACGGCGGACGGCTGGTGGTCTGCCACGCCGGACTGCCGGAGAAGTACCACGGCCGCACCTCCGGCCGGGTCCGCGCGCACGCGCTGTACGGCGACACCACCGGTGAGACCGACGAGTTCGGCCTGCCCGTGCGCTACCCGTGGGCCGAGGAGTACCGCGGCCGGGCGGCCGTGGTCTACGGCCACACCCCGGTACCGGAGGCCACCTGGCTGAACAACACCATCTGCCTGGACACCGGGGCGGTCTTCGGCGGCCGGCTGACCGCGCTGCGCTGGCCGGAGCGCGAACTGGTGGACGTACCGGCCGAGAAGGTCTGGTACGAGCCGGCCCGGCCGCTGCGCACCGAGGCGCCCGGCGGGCACGAGGGACGCCCGCTGGACCTCGGCGACGTGCACGGCCGGCGGGCCGTCGAGACCCGCCACGGGGGCCGGGTCGCCGTACGGGAGGAGAACGCGGCGGCGGCCCTGGAGGTCATGAGCCGCTTCGCCGTCGATCCGCGTCTGCTGCCGTACCTGCCGCCCACCATGGCGCCGACGGCGACCTCGGGCGTCCAGGGCTACCTGGAGCACCCGCGGGAGGCCTTCGCCCAGTACCGCGAGGACGGGGTCGCCCGGGTGGTGTGCGAGGAGAAGCACATGGGCTCGCGGGCGGTCGCCCTGGTGTGCCGGGACGCGGAGGCGGCGCGCCGGCGGTTCGGCGTGGACGGGCCCACGGGTTCGCTCTACACCCGCACCGGGCGCCCCTTCTTCGACGACGCGTCGACCACCGAGGAGATCCTCGGCCGGCTGCGCGCGGCCGTCACCGACGCCGGCCTGTGGGCGGAGCTGGACACGGACTGGGTGCTGCTCGACGCCGAGCTGATGCCGTGGTCGCTGAAGGCCTCCGGGCTGCTGCGGTCGCAGTACGCGGCGGTCGGCGCCGCCTCCGGTGCGGTGTTCCCCGGTGCGCTGACCGCGCTGGAGTCGGCCGCGGCCCGCGGTGTGGACGTGGGCGGTCTGCTGGAGCGCCAGCGCGGGCGCGCCTCGGACGCCGCCGCGTTCACGGCCGCCTACCGCCGCTACTGCTGGACCACCGAGGGACTGGACGGCGTCCGCCTGGCGCCCTTCCAGCTCCTGGCGGTCCAGGGCCGCAGCCTGGCCGCCCTGCCGCACGATGAACAGCTCGCGCTGCTGGACCGGCTGGTGGAGCACGACGCGAGCGGCCTGCTGCAGACCACGCGCCGGCTGTACGTCGACGTGGCCGACGAGGAGTCGGTGCGGGCGGGCGTCGACTGGTGGCTGGAGATGACGGGCCGCGGCGGCGAGGGCATGGTGGTCAAGCCGCTGGGCGGCCTGGTCCGCACCGAGCGGGGCCGGGTGGTCCAGCCCGGCGTCAAGTGCCGCGGCCGGGAGTACCTGCGGATCATCTACGGCCCGGAGTACACCCGCCCGGACAACCTCGCCCGGCTGCGGCAGCGCCACCTGAACCACAAGCGCTCGCTGGCGATCCGGGAGTACGCCCTCGGGCTTGAGGCCCTGGACCGGCTGGCCGGCGGTGAACCGCTGTGGCGGGTGCACGAGGCGGTGTTCGGGGTGCTGGCCCTGGAGTCCGAGCCGGTCGACCCCCGGCTGTGAGGCGGGCGCGGGCGGCGGATGCGCGGTGACGCGGACGCGGGCGGGGCAGTTGTGCGCCCCGCCCGCGCGGGGCGCGCGCTTTGCCCGTGCCGGGCGCTCGCCCCGCCCGTGCCGGGCGTGCGTTCTACCCGTGCCGGGCGCTCGCGCAGTCCGGGCCGCGCGTCAGCCCGTCCGGCCTGCGTCTGTCCGGGCTCGCGCGTGCGCTTTGCCCGTGCCGGGCGCTCGCCCCGTCCGTGCCGGGCGTGCGTTCTACCCGTGCCGGGCGCTCGCCCCGTCCGGGCCGCGCGCCCGCCCGTCCGGCTTGCGTCTGTCCGGGCTCGCACGCCCACCCGGCCGGCCCGCCTGTCCGGGCCCGCGCGTGCGCCCGTCCGGCAGGTGGGCGTGCGCCCTGCCCGTGCGGGGCGTTTGCCTGCCTGG
>NZ_JBJDQT010000052.1:5089-24138 GCF_044903565.1 Streptomyces sp. NPDC004065
GGCCGGCGGTGGCGTGGTCGGGACACGCGGGCAGGACGCCCGCAGTGACGCGGGCGCGCCCGCCCGTCCGGCTTGCGCCTGTCCGGGCTCGCACGCCCACCCGGCCGGCCCGCCTGTCCGGGCCCGCGCGTGCGCCCGTCCGGCAGGTGGGCGTGCGCTCTGCCCGTGCCGGGTGTTTGCCCCCGGGCCGGCGGTGGCGTGGTCGGGACACGCGGGCAGGACGCCCGCAGTGACGCGGGCGCGCCCGCCCGTCCGGCTTGCGCCTGTCCGGGCTCGCACGCTCACCCGGGCTGCGCCTGTCCGGGCTCGCGCGCGCCCGCCCGGCAGGTGGGCGTGCGCTCTGCCCGTGCCGGGTGTTTGCCCCCGGGCCGGCGGTGGCGTGGTCGGGACACGCGGGCAGGACGCCCGCGATTGCCGGGCGCGCCCGCCCCCTCGGCTCGCGTCTGTCCGGGCCCGCGCGTGCGCCCGCCCGGCAGGTGGGCGTGTGCCCTGCCCGTGCCGGGCGCACGCCGGGCGGGTCGCGCGGGTGCGAGGGGTGGGCCGGCGCGGTTCACCCCACCAGCCGCAGCCGCCGGCCGCACACGCCGACCCGGACCGTCTGACCCCAGGTCAGCGCCACCGCGTCGGCCTCCATGCCGTCGCCGAAGGCGATCAGCCGCTCCGACTCGACGGTCAGGGTGAGGGACGCGGGCGCCGGGAGTTCGCCGGCCACCAGGGAGGTGCCGGTGGCCGGGGAGGGCCAGGCCTCCCGGACGAACCACAGCAGCCGCTCCTCGGTGGGGCGGGGCAGCGGCAGTACGCCGCCCCGCTCCTGCCACACCGACCGCAGCCAGCCCGTGGCCCCGGTCCCGGTGCCCACCAGCACTCCGGAGGAGGCCTGGGCCTCGACGGCACCCCCGTCGCCCTCGAGGCCCAGGCGGTACCGGGCGGTCTGGTGACCGGGTGCGCCCAGATAGATCTCGTTCAGCGCGACCAGCCGCTGGGTGTCGTCGGCGACGGCCTCCACCATGGTCAGCTCCTGGGCGCCGGTGCCGGCCGCGTGGACCGCCCGCAGCAGCGGCGCGGCGTCGCGCGGGCGGTGCCGCACCAGCACCCCCGGATTGCGCCCGGGGTCGGTGTCGACGCCGATCACCGGCTGACCGGCCAGGTACTTGGCGACGTTCGCCACCAGCCCGTCCTGGCCGACCACGACCACCACGTCCTCCGGCGCGAACAGGAACCGGTCCAGGTCCGCCCGCTCCACCCGGGCCTGCCGCCAGTCGGCCGGCACGGCCGAGGCCACCTCGGCCAGCGCCCGCCGCGCACGGTGGTGGCGCTCGGCGACCTCCGCGATGTCCCGGCCCCGCGAGGAGAGGAAGAAGGCGGCCTGGCCGTGCGTGCCGTGGTGGGCCACCAGCTCCTCGTACTCCGTGGTGCGGTGGACCAGCACGGCCCGCTGGGCGAGGCTCATCCCCGCGCCCGCGCCGGGCCGGCGCCCAGCTTGGCGAGCAGCCCGGTGAGCACGTCCGGGGAGACGGTGACGCTGTCGACGCGGGGCAGGTTCTCCGCCAGCCGGGACGCCGTCAGGGCGTGCAGGGTCGCCACGTCCGCCTCGGCGTGCACCCGCAGCCAGGCCGCCCGCGCCGCCGCCCGGGCCTCGCCGACCTCGCGCGCCTTGACCGCCTCGGCCCGGCCGAGCCGTTCCTCCCGCGCGGCCTCCGCCTCGGCCAGCCGCAGGGTCCGGGCCGCCTCCGCCTCCGCCAGCCGCACCGTGCGGGCCGCTTCTGCCTCGGCGCGCACCGCGTCCGCCGCGGCCTGCTCCTCCGCCTCGCGCCGGGCGTTGGTGCCGCGCTGCTCCACCAGCCGCTCCTCGCGCCGGGCCAGTTCGATCCGGCTCGCCAGCTCGTTCTCGGCGATCGTGCGCTCCCGCTCCACGGCCACCGCCCGCCGCTCGTAGCCGGCCCGGTCGGCCTCCTGCTGGATCCGCTCGCGGGCGGGTGTGCGCAGGGCCCGCTCCACCTCGGGCTCCGGGCGCAGCGCGACCACCCGGACGGCGACCACCTCGATGCCGGTGGCCGGCAGCCGGGGCTCGGCCGCCAGTCCGGCCGCGACCCGCTCGCGCACCGCGCCCACGCCGTCCGCCAGGGCGGCGGACAGCGGGGTGCGGGCCAGGACGGCCAGCGCGTGCTCCTGGGCGGTCTCCGTCAGCAGGGTGCCCAGCTGCTCCAGCGGGGCGCCCCGCCACACACCGGTGTCCGGGTCGACGGAGAAGTCCAGGCGGGCGGCGGCCAGGGCCGGGTCGCCGATCCGGTAGGCGACCGTCGCCTGCACCGTGACGTCCTGGAAGTCCGCCGTGCGGGCGTGGAAGGTCATGGCCAGCTCGCGGTCCTCGACCGGCACCTCGGACAGGGCGGCGGTCAGCGGGCGGAACCAGAAGTGGAGCCCGGGGCCGTCATGGACCAGCCGGCCCGAGCGGTGGTGGCGGATGTGCGCGGTGGGCGCGGCCCGCAGATGGCGCAGACCGAGGCGCCGGGTGATGTCGGCCATGGATCGGATCCCCCTCACGACTGTTTTCGTCAGGAGGACGATAATGGGTCACACTCCTTGTCGTCAATGAGACGAGAACAAGACGATTCAAGATGATTACGGAAACGCGCAAGCCGGGGGTGAAGTCGTTCATCGATGGTCAGGATGGAGGCATGGGATTTCACGTCGACTCCGAGACCGGGCGGCTGCGCCGCGTCATCCTGCACCGGCCCGATCTGGAGCTCAAAAGGCTCACCCCCAGCAACAAGGACGCCCTTCTCTTCGACGACGTGCTGTGGGTGCGCCGGGCGCGCGCCGAGCACGACGGGTTCGCCGACGTGCTGCGCGACCGCGGGGTCGCCGTGCACCTCTTCGGCGACCTGCTGGCCGAGGCGATGGAGATCCCGTCGGCCCGCTCCCTCGTCCTGGACCGCGTCTTCGACGAGAAGGAGTACGGGCCGCTCGCCACCGACCACCTCAGGGCGGCGTTCGAGACCCTGCCCGCCCGGGAACTGGCCACCGCCCTGGTCGGCGGCATGACCAAGCGGGAGTTCCTGCAGGCCTACGCCGAGCCGGCCTCCGTGCGCTTCCACGTCATGGAGCTGGACGACTTCCTGCTCCCCCCGCTGCCCAACCACCTGTTCACCCGCGACACCTCCGCCTGGATCTACGACGGTGTCTCCATCAACGCGATGCGCTGGCCGGCCCGGCAGCGCGAGACCGTGCACTTCGAGGCGATCTACCGCTACCACCCGCTCTTCCGCGGCGGCGACTTCCACGTGTGGTCCGAGGGGCAGGCCGACTACCCCTCCACCATCGAGGGCGGCGACGTGCTGGTCATCGGCAACGGCGCCGTGCTCATCGGCATGAGCGAGCGCACCACGCCGCAGGCCGTGGAGATGCTCGCGCACAAGCTGTTCGCCGCCGGGTCGGCGCGGACGATCGTCGCGCTCGACATGCCCAAGCGGCGCGCCTTCATGCACCTGGACACCGTGATGACCATGGTGGACGGCGACACCTTCACCCAGTACGCCGGGCTCGGCATGCTCCGCTCGTACACCATCGAGCCGGGCGCCGGGGACAAGGAGCTGAAGGTCACCGACCATCCGCCGGAGCACATGCACCGGGCGATCGCCGCCGCGCTGGGCCTGAGCGAGATCCGGGTGCTCACCGCCACCCAGGACGTGCACGCGGCCGAGCGCGAGCAGTGGGACGACGGCTGCAACGTCCTCGCCGTCGAACCCGGTGTCGTGGTCGCCTACGAGCGCAACTCCACCACCAACACCCACCTGCGCAAGCAGGGCATCGAGGTGATCGAGATCCCCGGCAGCGAACTGGGGCGGGGCAGGGGCGGACCGCGCTGCATGAGCTGCCCGGTCGAGCGGAGCGCCGTCGGAGCGCAGTAGGGGCCTGGGTGTATTGATCAGAGTGGTGTGATCACGAGCGTTGTCGGACACCGGGGCGGCGCAGTGCCGTACCGCACACGGGGGCGTCGCATAGAAATTCTGGGAATCGTATAGAATTCCAACGTCCCTGTTCCTCACCCGCTGGAGCGCCCCCATGGCGACAGTCCCGACCGCACTCGCCGGCCGTCCCTTCCTCAAGGAACTGGACTTCACCGAGGAGGAGTTCCGCGGCCTGGTCGAGCTGGCCGCCGAGCTGAAGGCCGCCAAGAAGGCCGGGACGGAGACGCGGTACCTCACCGGGAAGAACATCGCGCTGATCTTCGAGAAGACCTCCACACGCACCCGCTGCGCGTTCGAGGTCGCCGCGGCCGACCAGGGCGCCTCCACCACCTACCTCGACCCCTCCGGATCGCAGATCGGGCACAAGGAGTCCGTCCGGGACACCGCGCGCGTCCTCGGCCGGATGTTCGACGCCATCGAGTACCGGGGCGACAGCCAGGCCGCCGTCGAGGAGCTGGCCGCGCACGCCGGCGTCCCCGTCTACAACGGGCTCACCGACGACTGGCACCCCACCCAGATGCTCGCCGACGTGCTCACCATCACCGAGCACAGCGCCAAGCCCCTGACGCGGACCACCCTGGCCTACCTCGGCGACGCCCGCTTCAACATGGGCAACTCCTACCTGGTCACCGGCGCCCTGCTCGGCATGGACGTCCGCCTGGTCGCCCCCAAGACCTA
Source organism: Streptomyces sp. NPDC004065 (assembly GCF_044903565.1). Lineage (NCBI taxonomy): Bacteria > Bacillati > Actinomycetota > Actinomycetes > Kitasatosporales > Streptomycetaceae > Streptomyces > Streptomyces sp. NPDC004065. The sequence continues at coordinate 9,739 of NZ_JBJDQT010000052.1, forward strand.
CTGGCCCGCCCAGGAGATCGTCGACCGGGCGCACGAGCTCGCCCGATCCAGCGGCGCGCGCGTCACGCTCACCGAGTCCGTGGCGGAGGGCGTACGCGGCGCCGACTTCGTCGCCACCGACGTCTGGGTCTCCATGGGCGAGCCCAAGGAGGTCTGGGACGAGCGCATCGAGGCGCTCGCCCCCTACGCCGTGACCATGGACGTGCTGCGCGCCACCGGCAACCCGGACGTGCGGTTCCTGCACTGCCTGCCCGCCTTCCACGACCTGGGCACCGAGGTCGGCCGCGAGATCCACGAGCGGCACGGCCTCACCTCCCTGGAGGTGACCGACGAGGTGTTCGAGTCGCGGCACTCGGTCGTCTTCGACGAGGCGGAGAACCGGCTGCACACCATCAAGGCCGTCCTGGTCGCCACACTCGCCTGACCCGCCTGACCCGCCTGACCCGCCTGACCCGCCTGACCCGCCTGACCCGCCTGACCCGCCTGACCGACCCTCCTGCCCGGTACGCCCCACGGCACTCGCCCGACCCCGCACCCCCCACGTATCCTTGCCGACGGCCCGGAACCACCCATTCCGACGGTCGTCGCGCGACCCACCCCGTCGCACCCGCACCACCAGAAACGAGCACCACCCCGCATGCCCGCTCCCCGCATCAAGTCCCCCCGGCTGCTGCTGGCCGAATCCGGCGCCGACCGCGAGGGCCACGGCCTGAGGCGCACGATGGGCCTCTTCCAGCTGGTCTGCTTCGGCGTCGGCGCGATCGTCGGCACCGGCATCTTCGTCGGGCTGTCCGACTCGGTCGCCCAGGCCGGCCCGGCCGTCGTCGTCTCCTTCGTCCTCGCCGCGATCACCTGCGTGCTGACCGCGTTCGCCTTCGCCGAGCTGGGCGGCGCGATCCCGGTCTCCGGATCGTCGTACTCCTTCGCCTACGCCGGTCTCGGCGAGACCACGGCCTTCCTGGTCGGCTGGTGCCTGCTGCTGGAGTACGGCGTGTCCGTCTCCGCCGTCGCGGTCGGCTGGAGCCAGTACGTCAACGAGCTGCTGCACAGCCTCACCGGCCGGCAGCTGCCCGCCGCCCTGTCCGCCGGCCCCGGCGACGGCGGCCTCGTGAACGTGCCCGCCGTGATCGTCATCGCCCTGGCCTCGGTGCTGCTGGTGCGCGGCGTCCGCGAGAGCGCCCGGGCGACCGCCGCGATGGCCGTGCTCAAACTCGCCATCCTCCTCGCCTTCTGCGCCATCGGCTTCACCGCCTTCCGGCACGGCCACCTCACCCCGTTCTCGCCGGCCGGACTCGGCGGCATCGGCGCGGGCACCACGGCCGCCTTCTTCTCGTACATCGGCTTCGACGCGATCACCACGGCCGGCGAGGAGGCGAAGAACCCCCGCCGGGACATCCCCGTCGCCATCCTCGTCTGCATCGGCCTGGTCACGCTGCTGTACTGCGCGGTCGCGCTCGCCGCGATCGGCGCCATCGGCGGCGGCGAGGTCGGCGGCCGGCCCGCCGCGCTGTCCCACGTCGTGAACGTCGTCACCGGCTCCTCGGCCGGCGGCGCGGTCATCGCCTTCGGCGCGGTCGTCGCGATCGCCTCCGTGGTGCTCGCCGTGATGTACGGCCAGACCCGCATCCTGATGTCGATGTCCCGGGACGGACTCGTCCCGCGGGTCTTCGAGAAGGTCTCCTCGAAGACCTCCACGCCCGTCGCCGGCACCCTGATCGTCGCCGTCGTCTTCGCCCTGCCGGCCGCCTTCGCCTCCCTGGACGCCGTGGTCAACCTGTGCACCATCGGCACCCTGGCCACCATGGCCGTGGTCAACATCGCCGTGATCGCGCTGCGCCGCCGCGAGCCCGGCCTGAGCCGCGGCTTCCGGGTGCCGCTGTACCCGCTCGTCCCGCTGCTCGGCGTCGTGTGCTGCCTGTACCTGATGTACGAGACCGGGTGGGCGACCTGGCTGCAGTTCGCCGCCTTCCTCGCCGCCGGGCTGCTGGTGTACGCCGGCTACGGGCGCCGCCACTCCCGGCTCGCGGCCCGGACGGCCGCCGGGGCCGCCCCGCTCACGCCGGACGCAGCCGAGGCGCAACCGCAGGCAGTCTGAACCACACCGCCTTGCCCGACTCGGTCGGGCGGTGCCCGCAGGACGAGCTCAGGGCGCGGATCAGCAGCAGACCGCGCCCGTGCTCCTGCCAGGGGTCCGGCGCCGGCAGGCCCGGGCGGGTCAGCCCGCCGGGCGGCCGCGGATCGCTGTCGTGCACCTCGACATGACAGCCGGTCGGCAGCAGCCGCACCACCAGCTCTATCGGAGCGCCCGCCGCGGTGTGCTCCACCGCGTTGGCGACCAGCTCCGCGGTGAGCAGCTCCGCCGTGTCGCTGTCGGCCGTGTGCTCCAGCTCGGCGAGCGCCGTGCGGATCAGGGCGCGGGCCACCGGCACCGCCGCGGCGGTGTGCGGCAGCGCGACGCGCCAGGAGGCCGGGGCGGCAGGGGGTTCGTGCACCGTGTGTCCGTTCGTGCCGCAGAACGTCCCAGTGATCACCATCAGGCAGTCCTGCTTTCGGGTCTCAGGAATGGTACGGGGGCCGTGCGCGACGGGATTCGGCGGCCTCCGCCCGGAGGCCCACCGGCCCCGGCACCGACGCCCTACCCGGGGGGACGCCGCCTCTCCCTCGCCCGGCCGCGTCGTTACCGCGCTATCGAAGAGCCGTGACGAACGGGCGGGCGGCGGCCGGAATCGTGACACCGGCTATCGCGCACTCGTGACGACAGTCACGGATCGGTGATAGCTTCGACGGGAGAGCTCAGCGAGCCCGTCCGCCGAGGAGGCCGCACGTCATGAGTCCCTTCACCGGTTCCGCCGCCCGCACCTCGACCTGGCGGCATCTGCGCGTCGGGCTCGCCGACGGCGTCGCCACCGTCACCCTCGCCCGCCCCGACAAGCTCAACGCGCTCACCTTCGGCGCCTACGCCGACCTGCGCGACCTGCTCGCCGAGCTGTCCCGGGAACGGGCCGTGCGCGCCCTGGTCCTGGCCGGCGAGGGGCGCGGCTTCTGCTCCGGCGGCGACGTGGACGAGATCATCGGCGCCACCCTCAGCATGGACACGGCCCAGCTGCTGGACTTCAACCGGATGACCGGGCAGGTCGTGCGCGCCATCCGGGAGTGCCCGTTCCCGGTGGTCGCGGCCGTGCACGGGGTGGCGGCGGGCGCCGGCGCCGTCCTCGCCCTGGCCGCCGACTTCCGGGTCGCGGACCCCAGCGCCCGCTTCGCGTTCCTCTTCACCCGCGTCGGCCTTTCCGGCGGCGACATGGGCGCCGCCTATCTGCTGCCCCGGGTGGTCGGCCTCGGCCACGCCACCCGGCTGCTGATGCTGGGCGAGGCGGTGCGCGCACCCGAGGCGGAACGGATCGGCCTGATCAGCGTGCTCACGGACGAGGGCACGGCCGACGAGGCCGCGGCGGCCCTGGCCCGCCGCCTGGCCGACGGACCCGCCCTCGCCCATGCCCAGACCAAGGCCCTGCTCACCGCCGAGCTGGACATGCCGCTGGCCGCCGCGGTCGAGATGGACGCCGCCACCCAGGCGCTGCTGATGAACGGCGAGGACTACGCCGAGTTCCACGCGGCCTTCACCGAGAAGCGCCCGCCCAAGTGGCGGGGCAGGTGAGGCACATGACGGGAGAGCGCGGGGGGCACGGCGAGCCGGGTGCGCGCGGGGCGGACGGCGCCCCGAAGGCGGCCCCGGCGGCCGAGGCCCTGAAGGTCGCGGTCATCGGCGGCGGACCCGGCGGCCTGTACGCGGCGGCCCTGCTCAAACGGCTGGACCCGGCCCGCGAGATCACCGTCTGGGAGCGCAACGCACCCGAGGACACCTTCGGGTTCGGCGTCGTGCTGTCCGACGAGACCCTCGGCGGCATCGAGCACGCCGACCCGGTGGTGTTCGAGGCGCTGCGCCAGGAGTTCGTGCGCTGGGACGACATCGACATCGTGCACCGGGGCCGCCGGCACACCTCGTCGGGCCACGGCTTCGCCGCGCTCGGCAGGCGCCGGCTCCTGCACATCCTGCACGAGCGCTGCCGCTCCCTCGGCGTCGCACTGCGCTTCCGCACCGAGGCCCCGGACCTCGGCGCGCTGCTGCGCGAGCACGACCTGGTGATCGCCGCCGACGGCGTGCACAGCGCCACCCGCGCGGCCCACGCCGACGTCTTCCGGCCCACCGTGACCGGCCACCGCTGCCGCTACATCTGGCTCGCCGCCGACTTCGCCCTCGACGCCTTCCGCTTCGAGATCGCCGAGACCGAGCACGGCGTGATGCAACTGCACGGCTACCCCTACGCGGCGGACGCCTCCACCGTGATCGTCGAGATGCGCGAGGAGGTGTGGCGCGCGGCGGGCTTCGACGGCATGGACGAGCAGGAGTCCCTCGAGCGGTGCGCCAAGATCTTCGCCGACGCGCTCGGCGGCCGGCCGCTGAGGTCCAACAAGTCCGCCTGGACCACCTTCCGCACGGTCGTCAACGAGCGCTGGTCGCACGGCAACCTGGTACTGCTAGGCGACGCCGCCCACACCGCGCACTTCTCCATCGGCTCCGGCACCAAGCTCGCCGTGGAGGACGCCCTCGCGCTCGCCGCCTGTCTGACCGAACAGCCGTCCCTCGAGCGGGCGCTCACGGCCTACGAGGAGGAGCGCAAACCCGTCGTCGCCTCCACCCAGCGCGCGGCCCGGGCCAGCCTGGAGTGGTTCGAGGACCTGCGCCTCCACCTCGACCAGCCGCCCCACCAGTTCGCCTTCAACCTGCTCACCCGCAGCCGCCGGGTCACCCACGACAACCTGCGGCTGCGCGACGCCCGCTTCACCGAGGCCGTGGAACGCGAGTTCGGCTGCCCGCCCGGCACGCCCCCGATGTTCACCCCGTTCCGGCTGCGCGGACTGACCCTGCGCAACCGGGTCGTCGTCTCGCCCATGGACATGTACTCGGCCGTCGACGGCGTGCCCGGCGACTTCCACCTCGTCCACCTCGGCGCCCGCGCCCTCGGCGGCGCCGCGCTGGTGATGACGGAGATGGTGTGCGTCAGCCCCGAGGGGCGCATCACCCCGGGCTGCGCCGGACTGTGGACCGGGCGGCAGGCCGAGGCCTGGCGGCGGATCACCGAGTTCGTGCACCGGCAGGCGCCGGGCACCGCCATCGGCGTGCAGCTCGGCCACAGTGGGCGCAAGGGCTCGACGAAGCTGATGTGGGAGGGCATGGACGAGCCGCTGCCCGAGGGCAACTGGCCGCTGGTGGCCGCCTCGCCGCTGCCGTACAAGCCGGGCAGCCAGGTGCCGCGCGAGCTGTCCCGCTCCCAGCTGACCGACATCCGCGAGCAGTTCGCCGCGGCGGCGGTGCGGGCCGCCCGCGCCGGTTTCGACCTGCTCGAACTGCACTGCGCCCACGGCTATCTGCTCTCCGGCTTCCTCTCCCCGCTGACCAACCACCGCACGGACGCCTACGGCGGCTCACCGGAGCGGCGGCTGCGCTTCCCGCTGGAGGTCTTCGACGCCGTGCGCGCGGTGTGGCCCGCCGAACGCCCCATGACGGTACGGATCTCGGCCACCGACTGGGCCGAGGGCGGCACGACGGCCGAGGAGGCCGTGGGAATCGCCCGCGCCTTCGCCGCGCACGGCGCCGACGCGATCGACGTGTCGACGGGGCAGGTGGTGGCCGAGGAGCGGCCGGAGTTCGGACGGTCGTACCAGACGCCGTTCGCCGACCGCATCCGGCACGAGGCGGGCGTCCCGGTGATCGCGGTGGGCGCGATCTCCTCCTGGGACGACGTCAACTCCCTGATCCTGGCGGGCCGCACCGACCTGTGCGCGCTGGCCCGCCCCCACCTCTACGACCCCCACTGGGCGCTGCACGCCGCCGCCGAGCAGGGCTACTCGGGCCCGGCCGCCGTCTGGCCGGCGCCCTACCGCGCGGGCAGCCGCCGCCCGGTCACCGGCCGCACGGACGCCCCCAAGCCCCGCCTCACGCTCGGCGGGTGACGCACGGGCGCACGGACGCACGGGCGCATGGACGCAGGGGCGCGGGGGCCAGGGGACCCCAGGGCCGGGGGAAGCGGGCCGAGGGTCCGACGGCCGAGGCGGACAGCCGCGGGAGTCACAGCCCCGCGAACTCGGCCCCCGCGTCCCGCAGCCGCTCGTGCAGCCCCCGGAACACGGCGGCCGAACGGGCGCCCGGCCAGTCCCGGGGCAGCAGCCGGGCCGGCAGCCCCGGATCGGCGTAGGGGAGGTGGCGCCAGGAGTCCAGGGCGAGGAGGTAGTCGCGGTAGGCGTCCTCGGGCGGGGTGTCGGCGCGCCGCTCCCAGGCGCGCAGCACACGCTCGTGCCGGTCGAGGAACGCCTCGTGCTGCTTGGCGACGGCCGACAGGTCCCACCAGCGGCCGACCGCCTCCGCCGTCGGCGCGAAGCCCAGGTGCTCGCCGCGGAACAGGTCCACGTACGGGTCCAGCCGCAGCCGCCGCAGCGCGTGCCGGGTCTCCTCGTACAGCCGGGCCGGGGCGACCCACACCCCGGGCGCCGCCGTGCCGAAGCCGAGGCCGGCCAGCCGGGAGCGCAGCACATGCCGCTTGCTGCGCTCCGACTCCGGCACGGAGAACACCGCGAGCACCCAGCCCTCGTCCTCGAACGGTGCGGTGGCGTAGATGCGGCGGTCGCCGTCCTCGAGCAACTGGCGTGCCTCGGCGGACAGTTCGTAGCCCGCTGCGCCCTGGGCCGTGCGCGCCGGGACCAGCAGCCCGCGCCGCTTGAGCCGGGACACCGAGGAGCGCACGGACGGCGCGTCCACCCCGGCCGCGGCCAGCAGCCGGATCAGCTCGGCGACGGGCACCGGGCCCGGGGCATAGCGGCCGTACGCTCCGTAGAGCGTGACGATGAGGGACCTCGGGGCGTGCTGCGCGTGCTGCTCGGACACGTTGATCATTTTAGATCGTCGGCATCACTGCTGGTCACCGTCATCCGGGCGTATCGGGCGTATCCGCGCCGCGCAGCCGGAACCGCTGGAGCTTGCCGGTCGCCGTGCGCGGCAGCGCGTCCGGGAAGTGGATCTCCCGCGGGCACTTGTACGGCGCCAGCTCGGACTTCACGTGCGCGCGCAGCGCCTCGGCGTCCGGCACCGCGCCCTGCCGCAGCACCACATGGGCCACCACCACCTGCCCGCGCGCCTCGTCCGGCCGCCCGACGACCGCCGCCTCCACCACGTCCGGATGGCGCAGCAGGGCGTCCTCCACCTCCGGTCCCGCGATGTTGTACCCGGCCGAGATGATCATGTCGTCGGCGCGGGCCACGTACCGGAAGTAGCCGTCGGCGTCGCGGACGTAGGTGTCGCCGGTGACGTTCCAGCCGTCGCGCACGTACACGCGCTGCCGCGGGTCGCCCAGATACCGGCAGCCGACCGGCCCCTGGACGGCCAGCAGGCCGGGCGTCCCGTCGGGCACCGGCCGGCCCCGCTCGTCCTGCACCCGCGCGTACCACCCCGGCACGGGCACCCCCGTGGTGCCGGGCCGGATGTCCTCGTCCGCCGCCGAGATGAAGATGTGCAGCAGCTCGGTGGCGCCGATGCCGTTGACGATGCGCACACCGGTGCGCTCGTGCCAGGCGCGCCAGGTCGCCGCGGGCAGGTTCTCCCCGGCGGACACGCAGCGCCGCAGCGAGGAGACGTCGTACCCGTCCAGCTCGCCGAGCATCGCCCGGTAGGCGGTGGGCGCGGTGAACAGCACGGACACGCGGTGCTCGGCGACGGCGGCCAGCAGCTGCCGCGGATGGGCCTGTTCGAGCAGCAGGGCGCTCGCCCCCGCCCGCATCGGGAAGACCACCAGCCCGCCCAGGCCGAAGGTGAAGCCGAGCGGCGGACTGCCCGCGAACACGTCGTCCGCCCGGGGCCTGAGCACATGCCGGGAGAAGGTGTCCGCGATCGCCAGCACGTCCCGGTGGAAGTGCACACAGCCCTTGGGCCGGCCGGTGGTGCCGGAGGTGAACGCGATCAGCGCCACGTCGTCGGCGGCCGTGTCCACCGCCCGGTACGGGGCGTCGGGCGCCGGGCGGCGCAGCAGGTCGTCGGGCGCGTCGCCGCCGTACGCGGTGATGGCCAGGCCGGGGACCTCCGCCTTGACGAGGTCGTCGACGGCCCGTATGTCGCACAGGGCGTACCGCACCCGGGCGATCTCGCAGATCGTGGCCAGCTCGTGGGGGCGCTGCTGGGCCAGCACGGTGACGGCGACCGCCCCCGCCTTCAGCACCGCCAGCCAGCAGGCGGCCAGCCACGGGGTGGTGGGCCCGCGCAGCAGCACCCGGTTGCCGGGGACCACGCCGAGGCCGGTGGTCAGCACGTGTGCGACGCGGTCGACACGGGCCCGCAGCTCGCCGTAGGTCCAGGCGCCCCCGTCGGCCGTACGGAACACCGGGCGCCCGGGATCCGCCGCGGCCGTGCCGTCCAGCAGCTCGGCGGCGCAGTTCAGCCGCCCCGGGTAGCGCAGCTCCGGCAGGTCGAAGCGCAGCTCGGGCCACTGGTCCGGGGGCGGGAGGTGGTCGCGCGCGAAGGTGTCCACGTGGGCCGAGCCCGTCGGCCGGCCGGTGCCGCTGCCGCTCCTGCTGGTGCCGCTCCTGCTGGGAACCGTGGCGTCCATGGCGGTTCGCCCCCTCGTCCGTGGTGGGCTCGCCCCTGGAGCGTATCGTGTTGGTGACGACAGTCAACGGTACGCGATAACGTGGACGCGTGCCCCGGTCGCCCCGGGGGGAGGGAGGACCGGCGCCATGCCCGCTTTCTCGCTCGGACCGGAACGCTCGGCCTGGTGCGCCGAACTGCGCGCCCTGGCCGCGGACCGGCTGCGCCCGCTCGCCGAGAAGGGCGAACCGGGCCGCGTCAACCGCGCGCTGCTCACCGAACTGGGCCGACTGGGCCTGCTGGAGCGCCTGTTCACCTCGGACGCCCTCACGCTGTGCCTGATGCGGGAGTCCCTGGCCCACGCCTGCACCGAGGCCGAGACCGCCCTCGCCCTCCAGGGCCTGGGCGCCCACCCGGTCCACGCGCACGGCACCCCCGGCCAGCGCGAGCGCTGGCTGCCGGGCGTGGCCGAGGGCCGGCTGGTGGCGGCCTTCGCGCTCAGCGAGCCGGAGGCGGGCTCGGACGCGGCGGCGCTGAGCCTCGCCGCGGAGCCGGAGGACACCGGGCCCGGCGGCGGATCGGGCGGCGGGCCGGGCGGCGGGCCGGGGGGTGGTGCGCGCCGGTGGCGGCTGAGCGGGGAGAAGTGCTGGATCTCCAACGCGCCCGAGGCCGACTTCTACACCGTCTTCGCGCGCACCACCCCCGGCGCCGGCGCGCGCGGGGTGACCGCCTTCCTGGTCCCGGCCGACCGCCCCGGCCTGACCGGCAGCCCGCTGGAGATGCTCTCCCCGCACCCCATCGGCACCCTCCGCTTCGACGGCGTCCCGGTCACCGCGGACGACGTGCTGGGCGAGGTGGACCGCGGCTTCCGGGTGGCCATGACCACCCTCAACCTCTTCCGTCCCAGCGTCGGCGCCTTCGCCGTCGGCATGGCGCAGGCCGCGCTGGACGCCACCCTCGCCCACACCGCCCGCCGGCAGGCCTTCGGCGGCCCGCTGAAGGACCTCCAGACCGTCTCCCACCAGGTCGCCGAGATGGCCCTGCGCACGGAGGCGGCCCGCCTGATGGTGTACGCGGCGGCGACGGCGTACGACACCGGCGCGCCCGACGTCCCCCAGCGCGCCGCCATGGCCAAGCTGCTCGCCACCGAGACGGCGCAGTACGTCGTCGACACGGCCGTCCAGCTGCACGGCGCCCGCGCCCTGCGCCGCGGCCACCTCCTCGAACACCTCTACCGGGAGGTCCGGGCGCCCCGGATCTACGAGGGGGCCAGCGAGGTCCAGCGGGGCATCATCGCCAAGGAGCTGTACGCCCGACCGCACCTCACCGGGGAGGCCCCGTGACCGCCGAGCGCGTCAACCCGCCCGCGCTGTCCCCGCCCACGGGCTTCTCCCACGCCGTCGTGGCCACCGGCTCGCGCCTGGTGTTCCTGGCCGGCCAGACCGCCCTCGACGCCGACGGGAAGATCGTCGGCGGCACGCTGCCCGAGCAGTTCGCACGGGCCCTGGCCAACCTGCTCACCGCCCTGCGCGCGGCCGGCGGCACCCCCGCCCACCTCGCCCGCGTCACCGTCTACGCCAAGGACGTGGCCGACTACCGCGCCCACGCCCGCGAACTGGGCGCCGTCTGGCGGAAGTCGGCGGGCCGCGACTACCCCGCGATGGCCGTCGTCCAGGTCGTGCGCCTGTGGGACGAGGAGGCCCTCGTGGAACTCGACGGCTTCGCGGTCCTGGACGACGCCCCGGCCGGGCCCGCGGACCGAGAGGCCTGACCGGTCGGCCGAGGACGCTGACCGTCCGGCGTGACCGGATCGGCCGGCGTACCGGCCGTCTGGCGTACCGGGCCGGTCGGCGTACGGCCGCCGAGGGCCTGGGGACGTGCGAGGACCGGAGGACGTGCGAGGACCGGGGGATGTGCGAGGACCCGGGGACGCCCGAGGACCCGAGGACCCGGGGATGTGCGAGCGCCGTCCGGTCAGGCCGCCATCGCGAGCCGCTCGGCGGGCACCCGGCGCGGCGCGACGACCCGGCCGTCGGGCAGCAGTTCACCGCTGTCGTCGAAGACGATCGCCCCGTCGCACAGCAGGCTCCACCCCTGCTCGGGATGGGCGGCGACGACGTGGGGAGAGCGGGCGTCGGTCGCGCGGCACGAAGGCTGGTGGGAACACATGGCGCACCTCCACATCGGCGGGATCGCGAACGGTCCCGAAGGGCCGGACGGTCCCGCGAGCCCGGTTGTCTCCCGGTCGAGCCGGTCCCGAAGCCCGGGAGCCCCGAAGCCCGGGAGCCCCGAAGCCCAGGAGGCCCGGAGTCGTGGAGCCCGGGAACCGTCCGTATGGGTAGACCATGCGCCCGCCGCGAACTGACCGGAACGGCCGTCCGCCAAGCGTGACAACACCCGGACACTCCGCGGACCGTTCCCCGACGCCCGCAGCAGACTCGCCACCGAAAGGGTGATGATCACACCCCAGCGCCGTACGGACGGGTACGAGTGGAACCCTCCACCCAACCCATTCACCGGGAGGCCTTCCATGTCGGTCATGCCCCGACGCCGCGCCGTACGCCATGTCGCGCGCGCCCTTCTCGGCGGCCTCGGCGCCGCCGCCGTCGCGCTGCTGGCCGTGGCACCGGCCGCGCCCGCGCTCACCGCCGTGTCCCGGCCCGCGCCCAGGGCCGCCGCGGACAGTGTCACCGTCGACGCGGTGCAGCGCATCGCGGCGGACGGCACCATCACCCTCTCCGGCACCTACCGCTGCACCGGGGCCACCGGTCCCGTCTTCGTCGGCTCGTCGATCGCGCGGAGCGACTCGGGCACCCTGCACGGCATCGGTGGCAGCCACGCGGTCTGCGACGGCGCCACGCACCGCTGGGTCAACACCGGCAGGACCACCACGGAAACGCTGTCCCCGGGCACCGCCCACGTCCAGGCCACCGTCCTGGAACTCGCCTCCCAGGGCGTCCTGCTGCTGACCCCCCGCATCCACGCGGTCCACGACCAGGACGTCACCCTGATCCGCGGCTGACCGGCCCTCGCCCGGGCGGCACCGTGCCGGCCCGGGCGGCGGACGCATACCGCCGGCCCCATGACCCGCCCGAGCGGCGGTCACGGGGCCGGCTGCTGCATGGAATCCGGCCAAGGGCGGGCCTCGGTGCCGGGGGCGTGCACCCGTGGGGTGGAGAGGGGGCTGTTCATGTGGCTCACGGTGCTGGTGCCGTCCTAGCGTGACCGGATACGGCGGCGTGCACACGGAATCGCTGTAAGTGGCCGGTATGCGGGTGCCTGCGGGACGGAGCGTGACGGCCGGCGCGGGGGCCGCGTTGGCCGTGGGAGGTGGTCACGGGGATGAGTGGACCGATGCGACTGGTGGACGAGGGGTCTGCGAGCAGCGGCGACGGCGGCGGCGAGCAGCCCGAACCGGAGGGCGGGTCGGGGATCCTGCGCGTCTTCGGGCGGCAGTTGAAGCGGTTCCGGGTGCGGGCGGGCATGGAGCGGCCCGAGTTCGGCTCAGTGGTGGGGTACTCGGCTTCCACCATCGCCGCGTACGAGCAGGGACGTCGGGTGCCGCCGCCGAGGTTCATCGACCAGGCGGACGAGGTGCTGGACGCGGGCGGGGTCCTCCAGGAGATGAAGGAGGAGGTGGCCCGGGCGCAGTATCCGGCGTTCTTCCGGGACGCGGCGCGGTTGGAGGGGGAGGCGGTTGAGCTTCATGTGTACGACACCCACCTCATCAACGGACTCCTGCAAACAGAGGAATACGCGCGGGCCGTGTTCACGATGCGGCGACCGTTGCTCAGCGAGGAGACGATCGAGGAGCGGGTTGCCGCACGTCTCGCGAGGCAGAAGATCTTCAGCCGCCTGCCGATGCCGACCCTCAGCTTCGTCATCGAGCAGTCCGTGCTGACACGGCCCCTGGGCGGTGCCCACGTGATGCTGGGGCAACTGGAGCAACTTCTGCTGCACGGCCAGCGGCGCAACGTCGAGATCCAGGTCATGCCGAACGCGCGTGACGAGCATGCCGGTCTGGCTGGTCCGTTCACCTTGATCGAGACGCAGAATGCGCGGAGGATCGCCTACGTGGAGGCGTACAAGGACAGCCACCTCTACACGGACCGGGGCACTGTCCGTGAACTCGAAGAGCAGTACGGTCTGCTACGGGCACAAGCTCTCACGCCCCGCGAGTCGTTGACCCTCATCGAGGAACTGCTGGGAGAGACATGAACTTCGACGTCGAGGAAGTCGTCACGTGGCGCACGAGCAGCTACAGCAGTGGCGAGGGCGGTCAGTGCGTCGAGGTCGCTGCGCTGCCTCACGCTGTCCGTGTGAGGGACTCCAAGGACATCAGCCGGCCCGCCATCCCTGTTACCGCCGCCGCGTGGACGGCGTTCGTCGGCTTCGCGGCTCAGTAGCCATGGGTGGCCGAGCATGCCGGGAAGGTGACCGAGCGGCCAACTTTGGCATGAACCTGGCTACCATCGGCCGGTGATGACCAACAGAGGTACTGATGAACGGCGTTCGCTGAGAGCCGCCCTGCTGCTCGTCCTCGCGCTGCTTCTCACGGTGGTGGCTGCGCCCCCGGCGTCCGCCGCCACCGCGGGCTGCGAGGAGTCGGGCAACTACGAGACCTGCTTCATCTACGGGGGCGGGACCGAGAACACCCTGCTCGTCTCCAAGATCAAGGGCAAGATCGACGCGACCGCCGCCGCGGCGGCGGCCGGCGAGACAGGTGACTACATCCGGATAGCCCTCTACGACTGGGACGTCGACGGCGGCGGCCTCACCCTGGCCAGTTCGCTGGTGAACGCCGCCGACAGCGGTGTGAGTGTCCGGCTGGTGATCGGCACGGCCGAGAGCGGCATCAAGACGGAACTGGCCAAGGCCGACATCGACATCACCTACTGCGCCGATGCCTGCATGACCGCCGGTTCCGGCTCGATGCACAACAAGTTCTACCTGATCAAGAAGGGCGACACCAAGCTCGTCGTCCAGTCCTCCAGCAACCTGGGCGCCCTCCAGGCCCAGCACGCGCAGAACCTGCTGATCGTCCGGGACGACGACGCCCTCTTCTCGGCCTACGTGAACTACTGGCGGCGGCTGTACGCCAAGAGCTGGACCTACGACGGCGTCACCTGGAGCACGGACGCCTCGCGGACCATCGACGGCAGCAACGACCTGTCCAAGGCGTACTTCTACCCCCAGCCCGACAGCACCCGGGTGGCCGACGTCCTGGGCAACGTCAGTGCCTGCGCGGACGGCAACGACCGGGTCTGGATGGAGGCCAGCCTCCTCGACTCCAGCTCGTACTCGGACGGCATCATCGCCCAGCTGAACCGGCTGGAGGCGCTCGGCTGCGACGTCAAGATCGTCGTGCAGAAGGGAGACGGCTGGGACAACCTCGTGGCCGGCGGCATCGACGCCGCCAAGGTGCACTGCGACGGCTGGAGCCACAACAAACTGCTCCTGCTGGACGCCAAGTACGCCGGTGAGTGGCGCAAGGCCGTGTTCGTCGGGTCGTACAACCTCACCGAGAACTCCGCCACCCGCGCCAACGACGCGATGCTGCGCGTCGTCGACGGCTGGGTGACCAACCGGTACATCGACCAGTTCCGGGAGCTGTACAACAACCCGCGCACCTGCGACTGACGGGTCCCGGTGCACGGGTGGGGTGGGGGGGGGGGGGGCCCCCCCCCCCCCCCCCCCCCCCCCCCCCCCCCCAGCGCCCCCCACCCCCCCCCCCCCCCCCCGGGCCCCCCCCGGCCGTGTCGGTGGCCCGC
>NZ_JBJDQT010000053.1:0-6688 GCF_044903565.1 Streptomyces sp. NPDC004065
TGGAAGACGGCGCTGAACCAGTTCTCCCTGTTCTTCGAGGACCGACTCAACGCCGTATGAACCCCAAGGACTTACACAAAATCACTGACACGTCCGGCAGATACGCCGGAGTGGTTCAAGCCGGTTGCTCCCGGCACCGTTCTCTCTCGCTCGGGTAACTATGCATACGTGGTGACCGGCGATGGTGAGCTCGTCATTGGGAAGCGAACGGCTGGTCATGTGAGCCTCGCCCAGGGGAGGGACGTGCTGGCTGCCGGAGAGTTCAAGACCAAGGGTGGTCAAGTCGTGTACCTCGACAATAAGTCTGGCCATTATCAGCCTTACGGTGCTCACGCCCAGAAGGCGGCAGTGGATGCCTTCAACAAGAATGGACTTGGTGCTGATGGGAAGTACATTGAGGCGTGGCGGCCTAGCTGCTGATCCGGTCGCGGAGTTCATACAGGTCGTCCAGGGGGTCCTAGCTACGGCAGAGGAGACCTGCGGCGCCGAAGAACTCGAGCCGGGATTGGAGCGTGCTCTCTCGATTCTGCAGGGGAATCCTGGATTGAGAGGGCAATTCGAGAGTCGCGTGATCGCTCTGATCGATTCCCCCCAGGAAGGTGTCGTTGAAATTGTTTCTTTCCTGATGCATGTGCTGCGTTGGGAGGCTGTCCGAGAGGCGGTCGAAGAAAGGATCAGACACCCCCGAGGGGACGTCAGTAATCTTCGGCTGCACGAGGCCATGCTGGATGCCTTCTCCGATTCCTGGCGCGACCGTGATCTCTTTACGAGATTCTCTGGGGCGTGAGGCCGTAGCCCTGCAGTGCGTGAGCGGGTAAGTCGCGAACGCAAAGATGAAGCCCCGTCAGGTGCGTCCTGGCGGGGCTTCTGTGTGCCACTGACGTTGATCGATTACGCCTGGGCCGCGGTCTTCTGCTTGAGGCGTTCGTAAGGTGTCTGGCCGCCGAGGCCGCCGTGGGGGCGATGGTAGTTGTAGTAGTCCTCCCACTCGCGCAGTTTGTCGTTGAAGACCTCGGCATCGTCGATTACGACGCCGTCGAGGAGCCGGTAGAACTCTTCGGCGTCGATGCGGTGGGAGCGTTCGACCTTGCCGTTCAGCCGCGGGGTGCGGGGCTTGATGTAGGTGTGGGCGATGCCCTTGTCGAGCACGTGCCAGCGGAAGGCGGACTGGAACTCGGAGCCGTTGTCGGTCTGGATGACTTCGACCTGGAACGGCAGGCGTTGGATGACGTAGTCGAGGAACTGGATGGCGGTGTTCTGATTCAGCGTCGGGTAGATGCGCAGGACGCGCAGGCGGGTGCAGTCGTCGATGGCGGTGAACTGGTAGTACTTGTTGCGCCCGCCGCGCCGGCCACGGGGCGCGGAGGCGAGCGGCTCGATGAACTTCACGTCGATCTGGACCCGGTGGCCGGGCAGCTGCTTCTCGTACCGCTTCCATCTGCGGTCGTGGCGTCTGTAGCGCTGGGAGGCCGGCAGGCGGCCCATGTCCAGGCGGTGGAGGATGCGCCAGACGCCGGACTTGCCGATGGTGACGTCGTGGTACCGCTTGAGGTACATGGCGATCTTCTCGGGGCCGAAGTGGTAGTTCTGCCGCAGGTAGATGATCTTCCCGACCACTTCGACATGAGTTGCGTTCGGGGACGTCTTCGGGGCCTTGGAGCGGATGCGCAGGCCCTCGATGCCCTCGGCCTGGTAGCGGCGGTACCAGGTGTAGTACGCCTGCCGGCTGATCCCGAAGTAGCGGCAGGACATCGCGACGTTCCCGGTGACCTCTTCGACGTGGCGTATGACGGCCAGGCGCCGCTTGGCCTCACGGTCAAGCGGCGGAGTGCTGGGATTGGACTTCGGCATGTGGATCTCCGTAGTGATCGGAGACCCAGGTGTCAACGATGATCGTCAGTTTTAGAAATCCGCCTGGGGCTTGTGAGGGCACGCGAGCGCAAATATGAAGCCCCGCCAGATCGCTTCTGGCGGGGCTTCTGCACGTCGCGACGGCAGTAGTTGACGTTGAGGTTGAAACGGTGGGGTGACAGCGGGCGTTGGTGGTGCTACATCCTCGTCATGAGGTACGCGGATGGCGGCGGCCTGACCGCTGCGGGGCGGGCGAAGCGTGAGGCAGTGCGCTTCGAAGCCGCGGAGATGTTCGAGCGAGGCGTGCGGCCGCCGGAGGTGGCCCGCAGGTTACGGGTGTCGCGGAAGTCGGCGTACGCCTGGCACTCCGCCTGGCGTCAGGGCGGCAGCGCGGCTCTGGCCTCCAGGGGGCCCGGCGGCTTCCGGTGTCAGCTCGGCGATGCCCAGGCGGAACGACTGCAGGCCGAGCTGGAGGCGGGGCCGGCGGTGCACGGCTGGACGGAGGACCAGCGGTGGACCCTGGCGAGGGTCGCGGAGCTGATCCATAACCTGTTCGGCTACCGGTATACCCCGCGTGGGGTGTCGTATCTGCTGCACCGGCTGGGCTGGTCACCGCAGGTCCCCGCGCACAGGGCCGTCGAACGCGATGAGCAGGCAGTGGCCAGGTGGCGGACGGAGCAGTGGTCACGGGTAAGAGGACGGCCCAGCTCCTGGGCGCGTGGATCGTCTTCGAGGACGGAGCCGGGCAGGACCTGAAGCCCGGCAAGGGCCGTACTTGGTCAAGGCGGGGTAGAACGCCGCCTGGTCAAAGTGGTGGGCAAGGGTTCGGGACGGGTCCTGATGGCCGGGATGATCTGCGTCCGGCCAGGCCACGAGACCCGTCTGATCTACCGGACCCAGACGTACCGAGGCCGTACCGGCGAGAAGAAGGGCTTCCGGGCCCGCGGCTTCGCGGACCTGTTGACCTCTGCTCGCCGGCAGCTCGGCGATGGCCCGCCGATCGTGGTGTGGGACAACAGCACCCATCACGCCAAGCCGTTGCGGGAGTTCTACGAGCGCAACAGCGACTGGCTGACCATCGTCAAGCTCCCGCCCTACGCGCCCGACCTCAACCCCGTCGAAGGCGTCTGGGCCCCCGTGAAGAAGTCCCTGGCCAACCTCGCGCCCCGCGCGATCGAAGACCTCACCCCGCTCGTGAAGAACCGCTTACGCAGCATCCAACGCCGACCCGGAGTACTCGACGGCTTCATCGCCGGGACCGGACTGGCACTGGAGCCTCCGTAACGCTGTCACCCCAGCGTTTCAACCTCAGCGGCAACGTCAGCGGGGAGTGTCATGAATCAGGTGTGATCTTCCCCGAAGGAGTCACCTGATGAGTACGACAACGGATCACCGGATCGAGACATTCGGCAGCGTGTCGCTTGCCGTGGCCGACGGCAGCATTCAGGGTGCCGACGTGAAGTCGATGCCGGTGTCGCCGAACGGTCTGTCCAGCGAGCTGCTGGAGGAGCTGGCCGCGCTGGCGGCCGAGAAGGTCCGCGGCGAGGGCGGCTTGCGGCTGATGGGTGAGGGCGGGCTGCTGCCCGAACTGGCCCAGCACCTGATGCAGGCCGCCCTGGAGGCCGAGATGGACGAGCACCTGGCCGCCGGGGCCGGCCGGGCCGGCGGCCGCGGATCGCGTTCGGGCGGCAACATGCGCAACGGCTACCGGGCCAAGAAGGTCATGACGGAGGTCGGCGCCGTGACGGTGCAGGTCCCCCGGGACCGGCTGGGGACCTTCAGGCCCCGGATCCTGCCCGCGTACGCCCGCCGCACCGGGGCGCTGGACGATCTGGTCATCTCGCTGACCGCCAAGGGCCTGACCTCTGGCGAGATCGTCTCCCACCTTGCCCAGACGTACGGGATGACGACCACGAAGGAGACCATTTCCACGATCACGGACAAGGCCCTGGAATCGATGGCGGAATGGCGCACCCGCCCGCTCGATCCCGTCTACCCGGTCGTCTTCATCGACGCCGTGCACGTCAAGATCAGGGACGGTCATGTCGCCAACCGGCCGGTCTACGTGGCCGTGGCGGTCACCGCCGACGGCTATCGGGAGATCCTCGGCCTGTGGGCGGGCGACGGCGGCGAGGGCGCCAAGTACTGGCAGACCGTCCTGACCGAGATCAAGAACCGTGGTGTGCGCGATGTGCTGATGCTGGTCTGCGACGGGCTCGGCGCCCTGCCCGACGCGGTGAACGCCGTCTGGCCCCGCACGGTGGTGCAAACCTGCGTCGTCCACCTCATCCGTGCCAGCCTGCGCTATGCCTCCCGCCGCGACTGGGCCGAGGTCGCCCGCGACCTCAAGCCCGTCTACACCGCCGTCAACGAGGACGAAGCACGGCAACGGCTCACCGACTTCGACGAGAAGTGGGGCAAGCGCTGCCCCTCGATCGCCGGGACCTGGGAACGGGCCTGGAGCGAGTTCGTGCCCTTCCTCGGCCTGCCCGACGCGATCCGGCAGGTCGTCTACACGACCAACGCGATCGAGTCCCTCAATGCCCGCTACCGGCGCGCAGCCCAGGCGTGCGGACACTTCCCCAACGAACAGGCCGCCCTCAAACGCCTCTACCTGGCCACCCTCGCCCTCGACCCCACCGGACGAGGCCGCCAGCGCTGGAACAACCGCTGGAAGTCCGCCCTCAACGAGTTCGACGTCCTCTTCGACGGCCGCCTCACCGCCGGACGAGTGTAGGCCGAACAGCCCACCAATCAACTCGTAGGCCACACAGACGAATCACACCTAATTCCTGATAGACCCCGTCAGCGGACGGTGGCTCCGCACAGTGGCGGGTCGTTGCCGTCGTCGCGGGTCGAATCCTGGCCAGCAGGACCGTCAAGGCGGTGCTGAGGGTGTCGATGGCGTCGCGCTGGAGGCGGAGCCGGACGTGGGCGTAGACGGTGGCGGTGACGCCGATGTTGGCGTGGCCGAGGAGTTCCTTGATCACGGCGAGATCGACGCTCTGTTCCAGGAGCAGGGGTTGCGGTGGAGTGGCGAAGGTCGTGGAAGCGGATGCGCCAGAGGCCGGTTTATCGAAGGAGCGTGGTGAAGGCGCGGGTGAGGTTGGTCGGGTCGATCGGTCTGCCTGGCACTGTGGTGAACAGGTGCCCGTCGTGCTGCCATGCGGTGCCCGCAGCCTCCCGCTCCCGCTGCTGCTGCTCGTGGTGGAGCTTCAGTGTCTGGACGCAGCGGGTGGGCAGGGCGACGCGGCGCTCGGAGGCGCGCGTCTTGGTGGGGAGCGTGGTGAGCCCGCCTGCAGCGGTGCCCTGCAGGGGTCGGCGGATTGCGGCGGTGCCCGCGTCGAGGTGGAGGTCTTCCCAGCGCAGGCCGAGGAGTTCGCCCTTGCGGAGTCCGGTGTGGAGGGCGAGTTCGAACAGGGGGTGCAGCCGGTGTCCGTGCATGGCCGTGAGGCACTGGCGGGTTTCGTCGGCGGCGAGGGGTTCGGCGGGGTCGTGGGGGTGCCGGTGCGGACGTTGCGGGCGACGCTGCGCGGGATCTCCTCCTCGCATACCGCGTGCTCCAAAGCGGAGTTGAGCAGTGTGACGCGCTGGGGCTACGCCGCCATGCTCCAGCTCCGCGTCCTGCCTCCCGGCCGGACCACGGCGTGAGGGGCCGCTCCTGCCGGCGCGGCGGGACCGCGCCGGTTCGCCGACCCGGGTCGCGCCGGTTCACTGACTCGCTGCCGCGACGGCCGCCGCCAGGAACAGCACGACCAGACCGGCGATCACCGGTCGACGGCGAGTCGCAGACGCCTGAACTCCGCCGCTGACCGCGACGAGCAGGCTGGTCTCTACGACGCCTGGGTGGCCGCTTCCGTTCTCCTCAACGGCACCGTCGCGGAAGCCGCGCCCGGAAAGCCGGCGCGCGTGACGGTCGCGGGGCGCGACGTTCGTCGTAGGGTGGGACGGCTGAAGGAGGCCGAGGACCAGGGGAGCCCCGCATGACGCGGTATCTGATCTCGTTCGACGACGGCTCGATGACTTTCCCCGAGGAGGAGCTGCCCGAGGTGGGCGAGGCCGCGCACAAGGTGGTGCGGGAGGCCCAGGACGCCGGTGTGTGGATCTTCGGCGGCGGACTGCAGAGACAGCAGGCGAGCATCGTCGCCACCGACGGAACCGTCACCCCCGGCCCGTACCCGGAGACCAAAGCGGTGATCGGTGGATTCTCGATCATCGACGTGCCCTCACGCGAGGACGCGCTGCGGTGGGCTGCCAAGTTCGCCGCCGCATGCCGCTGCGCGCAAGAGGTCCGGGAGATCATGCCCGACCCGGAGGTCTGACCGCGGGCGTCGCGAGTGACTGGCAGCGGGGTTGCCGTCGCCCGTAGTCCCGCGACGGACGGTCGGCTCCCGCCGGGCTGCGCGGCGTCCACCTCAAGGTCATCCGGAGCAATGACCTGGGTCCTGCGGCAACCCCTCAATGGGACGAGGACACGCTGTCATCCGGCTCCGCACCCGCCGGACGAACCGTTTCTTCCGTAACCGGCCGCGACACTTTCTTTCCCACGGCCATGGCAGCAGCCGCACGACGCAACTGCGCTTGCACAAGGTCGAACCCCAGAGACTTCGACCGCTTCCGTCGGTGACTTCCGCTCATGCAAGTTCAACGCTCCAACGCCGCGCCCGTAACCGCAATACCACCGAATGGAGCAGCGGCCCGGACGCCGCTTCTGTGGGCTCGGCCGGGGAAGTACGGTGTTGCCGCCCGCGCCGCCCGCGCCGCCCGCGCCGCCCGCGCCGCCCGCGCCGCCCGCGCCGCCCGCGCCGCCCGCGCCGCCCGCGCCGCCCGCGCCGCC
>NZ_JBJDQT010000053.1:6787-19664 GCF_044903565.1 Streptomyces sp. NPDC004065
GCCGCCCGCGCCGCCCGCGCCGCCCGCGCCGCCCGCGCCGCCCGCGCCGCCCGCGCCGCCCGCGCCGCCCGCGCCGCCCGCGCCGCCCGCGCCGCCCGCGCCGCCCGCGCCGCCCGCGCCGCCCGCGCCGCCCGCGCCGCCCGCGCCGCCCGCGCCGCCCGCGCCGCCCGCGCCGCCCGCGCCGCCCGCGCCGCCCGCGCCGCCCGCGCCGCGTTCCCCGGAAGCCGAGGAACGCCGGGCAAGGCCCTGGACCGCCCGCTTCCACGGCACCGTTCTCACCAGGGCCGCGTGCACCCGCCTACGGCAGCCGGTCCGACCGCGCCCCACACATCCCTCCGCCCGCCGGGCTTCCCGGACTTGAGACGATGCGGTCCACTCCGGCGCACGAAAGCGAGCCACCCCATGACACCACCCGCCCCGACGGACCTGATCCACCTCGCCGACCCGGAGGGCAACCGCTGCATCGTCCGGGTCACCGGGCGGGCCCAGCCCGGGGTGCTGACCGGCCACGACATCCTGCACGCGGACGTGCTCGTCTCCGCCGGTTTCGTCGACGCCCGGCTCGGCCTGTACCTCCTCCCGGAAGACCTGGACTCCTGGGAGCAGGACCTCTCCACCCTGGCCCCCGGCCGGACGGTGAGCATCGGCGGAGACCGCGGCCTCGGCCTCGACATCCACGTCCACGAGGACGGCTGGCTGTCGATCCAGGTCAGCGACCCGGACCGTCTTACCGCAGCCCTCGGAGCCCGCCCCCAGGAGGACTGGATCGCCGAGCACCGCGGGCGCCTGGAACAAGTCCGGCGGACCTGGCCCCGGGAAGTCGTCGAGACGGCGCCAGGAGCCTACGAGTGGAGCCCCGATCGCAAGCGATGACCACCAGGCCCCGGCGGCCGACAGACCGCTCGCCGGGTCAGCGGAATGGTGCGGGCCGACCCGGCCGCGTACCCCAGCCCTGCGCCGCCTGGCCGGGAACCTTCCCGGCTGATCGCGGTCACGCGCGGGAACGCCGCCGGGATTGGAACGGCACATTCCTGCCGAACATCCCGGGGGAGGGTCCGTGAAGGAGACGCGCTTTCGGGGGAGCACCGATGTCCGGGACCGGACTGTCCGAGGCAGAGCAGGCGGTGTGGGACGCGTTCCCCGCCGGACGACAGGTCGATCTGCGGGTCCACCACACAGGCACCGAGCCCGACTCCAGCAGGGTCGTCCGGGCGGAAGTCCTGGCCCGCCTCCTGCTGGGGGACTGTGAGTCACGGCCGGGGTGCGTGCCCGCGCTGCGGCTGCGCGGCGCGCCCGTCACGGGGGTGCTGGACCTGTCGGGCTGCGAGCTGCGGTACGCGCTGGTCGCCCAGGCCTGCACGTTCGACCGGCAGCCGTCCCTGGAAGCCGCGTCCACCGGCCTCGTCGATCTCAGCGGCTCGGCGTTTCCGGGGCTCGTACTGCAGGACGCCCGCGTCGACGGGCTGCTACGGCTCACGGGCTGCCACAGCAGCCGGCCCGTCCGGCTCACTCGTGCCCATGTGACGGGGACGGCGGACCTGACCGGGCTCAATGTCAGCGGCGCTCCCGCACCCCACGGCGACAACGGAGTTCCCGCACTGCACGGCGACAGTCTCGTGGTGGAGCGCGACCTGCTGTGCCGCGATGCGGTCATCGACGGAGAGGCGCTGCTGTGGAGTGCCCGGGTCGGCGGAACCCTGGTCCTCGAAGGCGCCGCCCTCACCCACCCCGCGGGAGTGACACTCAACGGCGACGGACTCGTCGTGGAGGGAGGACTCTTCGGCGGAGTCTGGCCCCAGGCGTCCGGACGTGCGCTGGTCTCCGACGGCGAACTCCGGTTGCAGGACGCGAGGATAGCCCGCTGCTGCACCCTGACGGGCGCGCGACTCCACAACGCGAACGGTCCGGCGCTCAACGCCGAACGCCTGCACGTGAACGGCGCGCTCGCGCTGGACGCCGGCTTCACGGCCGAAGGCCCGGTCGTCCTGACGGGAGCCGTCGTACAGGGCCCGCTCCTGCTGCGGGGCGCAACCCTGAACAGTCCCGGCGAGCGTGCCCTGGACGCGTCCCTCGCCCACATCAGCGGAGACCTCGCCGCAGGATCCGGTTTCACCGTGAACGGGCAGCTGACGCTCGAGGAGACACACGTGGACGGATCCGTCGCCCTGGCCGGAGCACGGCTGCACCACCCACACGGAGAGAGCCTTTCGGCGCGACGCCTGCACGTGCTGGGGCGCATCGACGGGGAAGGACTGGCGTCCACCGGGCAGATCGTGCTGACCGACGCCCGCGTCGGGGGCAGTGTGGAACTCCCGAACGCTCACCTCACCAACCCGTCGGGCCACACCCTCACGGCCTGGGGACTCACCGTCGGCGGCACTCTCGACTGCTGCGACGGATTCCGCTCCGACGGCCGGATGTCCCTGACCAACAGTCACATCCACAGCGATCTGTGCCTCGAAGGAACGACCGTCGACGGACCGCTCGCACTCAACAGGATCACCGCAGGCTCACTCAGGACCGGTCACGGCACGCAACTCCGCGGCCCGGTCGACCTCCGGCACGCCCGCATCGGGGTCCTCGCGGACCACCCGGCGCGCTGGCCCGGCGTACTCCGCCTGGACGGCCTCGTCTACGACCATCTCACCGTCACGGACCCGGTGGGCGAGCGCCTGGCGTGGCTGGCCCGGGAGCAAGCCGGCTATCTGCCCCAGCCCTACGAGCAACTGGCCGCCGCGTACACCAGGCAGGGCCTCGACGACGCGGCACGCGAGGTGCTCCTGGCCAAGTGCCGCAAGCGGCAGGTGACGCAACCGGCGGCGCTGCGCTGGTGGGGCCTGCTGCAGGACTGGACGGTCGGCTACGGCTACCGGCCCCTGCGGGCCGCGCTGTGGCTGCTCTTCCTGCTGATCGCCGGGACGTGGGCCTTCACCCTCCACCATCCGTCCGCCGTGAAGCCGGCGGAAGCACCCCCGTTCAACCCGCTCCTGTACTCGCTCGACCTGCTGTTGCCCGTCGTGGGCTTCGGCCAGCAGCAGGCCTTCAACCCGCTGGGATGGCAGCAGTGGCTGGCCGCGGCCCTCGTCGCCGCCGGCTGGATCCTCGCCACGACCGTCGCCACCGGACTCACCCGCACACTGGCCCGCAGGTAGCCGTCCGCGGGGCCCAGCCACACGGCTCACCTGCCGGCAGGGCAGAAGGGCCCGGCCGGCCAGGCCTCCGCGCGACCGCTGATCACGCTGTGGTGAACAGGCCGCCTGTTCCTCCCCGGAGGTAACCACCGGTGCCGTTTCGTCCTCTTCAAAGGTGACCTACCTACTGGGGGAACGATGAACTGGTCCAGGGCCGTAGCCGTCGCAGCGGCCGGTCTCGTGCTGTGCGGGTGCGCCGGCGCGACGAGCAAGGCCGGAGGAGAGCGGCAGACGGCCTCCCCCACGCACACCGCGGCCACCACCGCCGCCACTCCCGGAACCGCCGGCGGCAAGGCCGACCTGATCCTCAACGGCCAGACCGATGCCCGCCCCGGGCAACTGGTCCACATGATGCTCTACGGCGTCAGCCGTGCGCAGGGCGGCGACGCGGTGAGCGCGCAGTCGCCCGCGCTGCGCGGGCCGGTGAGACTGCGGTGGGAGGGCGACCACTACGCGGCCCTGGCGACCCTCGAAATGACGGACAAGCCCGGCTGGTACCCACTCACCGTCGCGGTCCACGGCCGCACCGTGGCCCACGACCGCATCCAGGTCGTACGGTCCCAGCGGCCCTCGTTCACCATGCCCGCGTCGGGGGACGTGACCCGCCCCGGGGAGCCGGTGTGGATGAGTTTCGACGACCTCTACCCCGGCGAGCGGGGCACCGACTTCACCGTGCGCTCCGCGGCCCTGCCCCGGCCCGTACGTCTCGCCCACGACGACGACACCGACTTCTACAACCCGCGGGCCTTCTCGGCACGGCCGACGCTCAAGCCCGACCTGCCGGACGGCACGTACACCTTCGAGCTGTACGGCCCGCACGGCCGCCGTATCGCCGGGAAGCGCCTGAAGGTCCGGGCGTCCCGGCCCGGCGACCACGACTACCGGGGCAAGGTGTCCGGACCCGAGTTCTACGACCCGGGCCAGGGCTACTCGGGCGGCGCGCACACGTACCGGGTCCGCGTCGGAGGGCGGGTCGCGGTCATGTGGCACGACCGGTACCCGGACCCGGGGGAGGAGACGCGGCTGACCGCCACCTCCCCGGCCTTCACCGGGGCGCTCCACCTCCGCCAGGACGACAGCAAGGGCGCCGACGGAGACGACCCGCGCTTCCTCGGCACGGCCACCGTCCGCTCCGACCTCCGCCCCGGCCGCTACCCCGTAACGGTCACCGCCCACCACGGCCGGACGAAGAGGACGGCATACATCACGGTGACGGAGCGGTAGGGCCCGCCCTTGTCAGGCCGTCCGCGTGCGGCAGGATGGCCCCGCTCCGCACCGGCGAGGCAGGATCGGCCCTGTGATACGCCACGCCCACGAGGATCCCGAACTACTCGCTCTCGTTCGCCGCTACGTCACGCCCGAGCGGCGCTATCTGAAACTCGGCGGCCCACTGCTGCGCACGCAGAGCTCCACGTACGACCGAATCGTGCGAAGCATGCGCGAGGACGCGGGAGTCATCACCGCGGACGAGATCTCCACCCTCCTTGAAGGCGGGTGGCGTGAGCGGAGGACTGCGGCGTGGCTCGTGGCCGTTTCCCGGCGGACCGAGTTCCGCGAGCGACTCGGGGAGCTGCTGCTGGCCAGCGAGGTCTGCTGCGCCGGTCTGGCCTACTGCGTGGCCTTGGCCGGTTTCGGAACACCACGGGATGCCGATCTGCTGGCCGCCTACCTGGATCGTTACCTGCGCCGTCCCGACCTCGCGTACGACCAGCCCGTGGCCCTGGGAGCTCTCCTGTACACCGCCGCGCATCCCGGAGGCGACCAAGCGGCCCGCTTCCTGGTCCCGGGCGGTTTGTGGCACCAGTGGCTCGAAGATGCGTCCCACATGCGGCCCAACACTGCCCCTGGCACCTACCTGAGCCTCATCCGCCGGCTCTGCGCCTTCGTCGACGAATGCGCCGAAGCCACGTGATCGCTACGACCTTGATCAGGTAGTCCGTGGGGGAGGAGACGCACACGTGCGTTCCCGCGTTCCGTTCACGGCCGCACCCGGTCCGGACCCCGCGAGAGAAAGAACCAGACCGAGAACATCGACGCGATCACGAAGCTGAGGCACATGATGGCGACGGCGACCCCCACCGGCGCCGTCTCGCACGGCTCGTCACCGTAGGCGCTGAAGAACCCCACACCGATCGCGCAGACGATGATGAAGAAAAGGCTCGTCGTCGCGATCTTCTGCACCCTCTGGTGGTGATCCGGTTCCGTGTGGGTGCCCGGGGTCAGGTCCTGGCCGCCGCGGGTCAGTGTCCCGTCTTCCTTTCGCCGCACATCGCGACCGCCTATCCGCGGCAGCTTGTGGTAAAAGAGGTAGCCGAAAATCGCGTACAGGGCGAAAAAGCCGAGCAGGGAGTACGTGAGCGCGGTCTCCCAGGCGGGTGGGTCACCCGGGTCCGGGAAATGCGCGTCGTTGTAGTCGTCGATGCCGTTGCAGATGTAGGCGAAAGAGATGAGCGTGACGAGCTGGCCGAGCACGCGCCGACCGTGGTCCGCCGTATCCGCCATGGTGATGGCTTCCAGCAGCAGAACGATGGAATAGAACATCAGGATCCCGGCCACGGAGAATGCCAGGCCGCCCACCAACTCCTCGATCGTGGCCCGACCGGCGTTCTTGGCGTCCCCGGCGATGGCGCTGTAGGTCAGCGACGTGATGACCAAGCCCAGGAACGAGCAGATCATGACCGGCATCGCCTTCTCCAGCGAGACCTTGACCTGGTCGGCCTGCGGAGGGTTCGCCGGGGCGGGGCCCGGTTCAAGGGAGCGCGAGACGGCGATAATGACCGCCGTGAAAGAGAAGCCCGCCAGTACGCCGGTGAGCTGGGAGTACAGTTCGGAAGTCGCGCCGATGTCAAACGAAATACTGCACGCCATTCCGCCCCCCAACGGCCACGACCAGCAGTCGACGTGCCTTGACTGATGCCCCATCAGGATCAGACGAAACGTGGCGGCCCCCGGCCCGCGCTGAATCGCCGGCTCTGACACGGCGACCCGCGCCCGAAGCCGCCGTAGCCGACCTCACCGTGTCTCATGGCCGTGGCTTTTCCGCGACAGCCACGCGGCCCGATCGCAGGGAGGACCGCGTCCTGACCGGGCTGCCGATGGCGTGCGCGTGGGTGAGGAGAGTGTCGTCGGACACCACCTGGAGGCCATGCTCCGCGAGCAGTGCGGCCATCTGCTGCGGCCTCCACAACGAGCGCCACGGCTCGCCCGCCGTGACGGAACTGCCGAGCACGCGGGTCAGCAGCCGCCCCGCGGCGGCCTTCAGCGACGGCGCCTGGTAGTTGACGACGAGTACGCTGCCGGGACATGACCGGGATGCGAGCGCCGCCACCGTGGCACGCACCTCGTCGCGGGTGAGGTAGGGAACGACGCCCTCCCACAGCCAGGTCGTGGGCGCGGACGGGTCGTGCCCGGCGGTGTCCAATGCCGCACCGAGATCGTCGACGGCGAAGTCCACCGGCACGAACCGCACGGAGCGCGCCACGGCCGACAGTCCAGGTCCAGCAGCGGCGCGGGTGTCGTCGCCGGGTTCCCCGTCCGCTCGCGCCGCTTCGGCGAGGCGTGCGCGCTTGTCCTGCTGGGAGGCCGGGTGGTCCACCTCCCACACATCCGTCCGCGCGAGCTCGCGCAGACGCCACGCACGGGTGTCCAGACCGGCGCCGAGGATCACCAGCTGACCGCTCGCGCGGGCGCGGAGCGCCGCATCGATCGCGACCGTGCGCGGCACGACCACTTCTGCGCACGCCCGCACACTCTCGTACACCGTACGTGCCCGCCACCCCGCCGGTGGGGTCCCCGCCCGCACCGCGTCGACGGGCCCGCGCTCATCCACCCGCAGCAGTACGACCGCCACCGGATCGTCGAACCGGCCCGGAGCCGCCCTGCCATTGGCGGCCGCCCGCCCCTGACACACCAGCACCGCCGTCCGGCTCGCCGCACGTCCGCTCTCGTTCATGGGACGGCATTCAACACCCGGCCAACACCCGCTCCCTCCCCACCGCACCGGTGACCGCACATCAGCCCGCGAACCGCTCACATGGTCCGGGCGTGCGGCAGCCGGGGCGCGCCCCGGCTTCGTGAGCGCCTTCGGTAGCCGTCCACAACGGCGCGGTTTTGTGTCGCCTGCCACAGCAGCAGTGCGCAGGTGGCAAACCGGGAGTTAGGAGCATATGCTCGTATCTTGTTCGAGCCTTCGCGAGTCCGCTCGCGCGTCCTTCCGGGGCACCTGCGCAAGCAGACGTCGGTCCCACCGGCTCGGCCGGGTCGGTCGGCACGGCCGCACAGGCGCACATGCACATGCGCCCATTCCCTACCAAATGAAGATCAATGAACGGAGCAGTCAGATGCTGAACATCATCAAGACCCGCAAGGCGCGGTACCTGAGCGCGGCTGCGGGGGCAGCGGTGGTCCTGGCCGGGGCCGCGGCGCTGGCGCCGTCGGCGACGGCGGCCGACGTGCCCGCCGCCAAGCACCGTGTGCAGACCTTCGAGCTGGTCGGCAAGCAGACCTCGGCCGCGGAAGTCGATCTGGGCAAGCCGGGAGTCAGCGTGGGTGACCAGCGGGTGGTGCACGAGGATCTCTATCGTCACGGTGTGAAGGTGGGCGACCACGGCACGGTGTGCACCTTCACCCGGGTCGATCCGGCCGCTCTCCAGTGCCTGGGCACCTTCTCGTTGCCCGAGGGACAGTTCGCCGCGCAGGCGCTCCTGCACCTGCCCGCCTCGTCGTCGGTGGACGTCGGGATCACGGGCGGGTCGGGTGACTACCGCACCGCCCGGGGTTTCGTCCGGACCGTCCCCGCGGGTGAGACCGAGCGACACTTCACGGTCCACCTCCAGCGCTGACACTCCAGGTCGGACCGTGCCGGCAGACGAACCTGCCGGCACGGTGCCGCACGACTGAGCCAGGGGTCCGGCTGCCGCGACGACCGGCTGCCACGACGACCGGCTGCCGGGATGCGACGGTGTCCGCCGGGGGAGACGCTGAGGGGGGACGGCGAGGGGCCGGCGAGGGGCCGGCAGGTGACCGCCCACCTCACAGGTGCCGGCAGGGAATGGGAGCACGGACCCTGGCGGCACGAGTGCCGGAAAAGAGATGACCATGCGCGTCGCCGTCGCCGGAGCCACCGGGAACATCGGAGCCCGCACCGTCGCCGCGCTCGAGCAGGGCGGCCACGGCACTGTGCGCATCAGCCGCTCACTCGGCGTGGATCTGATCACCGGGGACGGCGTCGACGCGGCCCTGACCGGCGTCGACGCCGTCGTGGACGCCACGAGCCACGAGGCGGCAGACGAGGATGACGCCGTGACCTACTTCGGCACCACCACCCGGAATCTGCTCGCTGCCGAGGCACGGACCGGTGTCCGCCACCACGTCCTGCTGACGATCGTCGGGGTCCACCGCGTCGCGGGGAACCCGCACTACCACGGCAAGCGTGAGCAGGAGCGACTCGTCGCCGGGGGCCCGGTCCCCTGGACGATCGTCCCTGTCACCCAGTTCCACGACTTCGCCGCCACGATGACGACCTGGACCGAACAGGACGGCGTCGCGACGATCCCACCGCTGCTCATCCAGCCGATCGCGCCCGCGGACGTGGCCGGCATCCTCGCCGAGATCGCCACGGGCCCACCGCAGGGGCGTTACGTTGATGTCGCCGGCCCGGAGCCGCAGGACCTGGTCGACATGGCCCGGCGCACCAACGACGCGCGCGGCCATGCGGTCAGGCTCGTGCCGACGTGGTCCTCGCTGCTGGGCCCGGAGATGGCCGGGGACGTGCTCCTGCCCGGGGAGGGCGCCCGCGTCGCGCCCACCACCTTCGAGGAGTGGCTCGCGCAGCCGTAACGGCGTGACCAGGCCTGACAGGCCTGACCAGGCGTGACCACGCGTCACCACGGTGCCGGCCGGTGAGGGCTGGTCAGGGCGCAGTGGTCACTGCGCCCGTCCCCGACCTGATCAACGTACGCGGACACCGGCGCGGAAGACTGCCCGCACATCCAGCACGGCCGCGGGGTCATGCACGGGGTCGCCGTCGACGACCAGGATGTCCGCGTCGGCGCCGGCGGTGATGCGGCCCTTGCGGCCCTCGACACCGCACAGGCGGGCCGCCCGGCTCGTCATGGCGATCAGCGCGTCCAGCGGTGCGACGCCCAGCCGGACCAGGTCGCCCACGCCGTGGGGGAGCACGTTGTGCGGCTTCCAGGGCCCGATCCCGGCATCCGATCCGATGACGACGTCGGCGCCGTGCTGCTGCAGGGTGCTGTAGGCGTCCAGGACGGCGTTGACGTGTGCGGCCATGGCATGTGCGGTCATGGCTTTCGGAGGCCTCACTGCCTGGGCGGGGTCCAGACCGAGTGTCAGGCTGACGAAGGTTCCCCTATTGACGATGGCGCCGATGAGGCCGGGGTCGGGGGCGATGCCGTCCTCGGTGAGGAAGGAGACGTGCTCCAGGCTGTCGACGCCCGCCTCCACGGCGTCCCTGATGGCCTGGACGCCGTGGGCGTGGGCGGCGACGGGCAGGCCGAGGCGGTGCGCTTCGTCCACGACCACACGCAGGTCCTCCAGGCCGTACTGGGAGGCGTGCGCCGGCACGGAACCGACTGTCATGTGGCCGCCGCCGGCCATGACCTTGATGACGGCACAGCCGCGTGCGTGACGCTCGCGGACAGCGGCACGGAGCGCTTCGGCGTCACCTTCCACCTCGCCGCCGAGAAAGTGGCAGTGGCCGCCCGGCGTGGTCAGCGGGGGCCCCGCGGGGAGGATTTCCGGCCCCAGCTCCGGGTGGTGGGCCATCTCCTCCACGAGGGCCAGCGAGAGGTAGTCGCGGTCGCCGAGGTCGCGCACCGTGGTGACACCGGCCAGCAGAGCGGACCGGGCCGCGGCCCGCATGTGCGCCAGGAGGTCGCTGTCGGATGCGGAGGCCAAGGAGGTGACGGGGTCCGGACCGGCGTCGAAGGCAAGGTGGACGTGGGTGTCGACGAGTCCGGGCAGCAGGCAGGCCGAGGGACCGAGGTCGATCACCTCGCCGCCATGGGAAGGCAGTACGCCGGTGCGGTCCACACGCAGGATGCGACCGCCCGAGACGTGCACGGCGACGGGACCGGACATGCTGAATCCGTCGAACATCGAACCGGCGTGTATGACAAAGGAGTTCATCGGTGTTTCTCCTGTCGGCAGGTGGCTTGGGGGCAGGTGTGATCGGCGCGGGGACCGCGGTCTCCGCGCCTTCGGCAAAAGGGGGTGTGTTTCAGCGGGTGTGGAAGCCCCGCGTGTGGCTGCAGTTGAAACGGCTCTGGGGCGCGGCCACGGTTACGGCCCGACGTCCACCGCCAAGGTTCGGCAGCCGGCGACCCGTAGCCTTCAGGCCGCCCCCTCTGACCGCGAGCCGTTCCCGCGGAGGATCCGCAGGTCGTCCGTCGCCTGCGTGCGCATGGCCGGCAGAAGCGGGCGTACCGGCTCCGGCAGGTTCGCGAGGACCAGTTCCACGTCCGCGGTGCTCCCCACCTCGTCGAGGAAACCGACCATCAGGTGTCCGGCCACCGGTGGCGTGGTCGCTATCACCTGCTGTGCGAAGTCCCGCCACTCCGCCGGGCTGAGACGGTCGCGAAGCGCGGGGAGGAGGAGCGGCTCTTCATGGGCAAGGTGGTCGTGCACCGTGTCCCGCACCGCGGCGGCCGCGTCCCGCAGCGCGGTGCGCAGGCCCTCTGCCGCGCCGTCATCGCCGGCGTGCGTACTGACGGCCACACCGGCCCCGTCCTCGGGCCGGTCACCGTTCAGGTTCACCGCGGCCAGCAGGTGGAGCGCGGTATCCAGTCGCTCGTGCTCCTCGCTGAGCGCGCCGAGTTCGCGCTCCGTGGCCGGCACGGCGGCAACGATCCGCGGCCACAGGTCGTTGTCCTCGGTCTCGTGGTGATGGCGCAGGTGCGCGACGACGAAGTCGCGCAGTTGTGTCAGGGCGCCCAGCGGTACGGAGGGGCGAGTGGCCGCCTCGGCCAGCAGGGTGGTGGCAACCCGGTGCACCTGATGGGCCAGGCGGGTCTCGATGACCGCCACGGATTCCTCGGAAGGCGTTGCAGAAGTCGTTGTAGTCGTACAGCCGGACACATGCATCAAATGCTCCAATGGATCACTGGTCACGGGGATTTCGGTCGGGGGCGTCGCCGTGAAACGGCGCGGACC
This sequence comes from Streptomyces sp. NPDC004065, assembly GCF_044903565.1. Taxonomy (NCBI): domain Bacteria; kingdom Bacillati; phylum Actinomycetota; class Actinomycetes; order Kitasatosporales; family Streptomycetaceae; genus Streptomyces; species Streptomyces sp. NPDC004065. The sequence goes on from NZ_JBJDQT010000053.1 coordinate 18,151, forward strand.
GGTCAGGGGCGCCGGCCTGTCCGCCGCGCTTGCTACGGCCGGCCGGGCCGCTGCCGGTCGCGGTGGGTCTCCAGCAGCCTGAGCCAGACTTCGCTGATCGTCGGGAACGCGGGTACGGCGTGCCACAGCCGTTCCACAGGCACCTCGCCCGCGATGGCGACAGTGGCCGAGTGCAGCAGTTCTCCGACGCCGGGACCGACGAAGGTGACCCCGGCCACGGTGCCGCGGTCGGTGTCGACGAGCATGCGGGCCCTGCCCCGGTAGCCGTCGGCGTACAGGTGGGCGCCCGCGACGCGCGACAGGTCGTAGTCCACCACCTCGATGCGGCGCCCGGTCCGTTCCGCCTCGCGCGTGGTGAGACCGACGGACGCGACTTCCGGGTCGGTGAAGACGACCTGCGGTACGGCCGCGTGGTCGGCCGTCGTGGCGTGCGCGCCCCACCTGGCGTCGTCGACCGGCTCTCCCTTGGCGCGGGCACCGATGGCGGCGCCGGCGATCCGGGCCTGGTACTTGCCCTGATGCGTCAGCAGCGCCCGGTGCGTGACATCGCCGACGGCGTAGAGCCAGCCGCCCGCGACCTCGGTCACCAGGCAGGTGCCGTCCACGGCCGGCCAGGAGCCCGGGGTGAGGCCGACGGTCTCCAGGCCGATGTCCGCGGTGCGCGGGACTCGTCCGATGGCGAACAGGATTTCGTCCGCGGCCAGCACCCCGCCGTCCGTCAGGTCGACCCGCACCTCCCCACCAGGCGTGCGTGCCACAGCAGCCACCGTGGCTCCGAACCGGATGTCCACGCCGGCTTCGCGCAGTGCCTCCGCGACCAGCTCACCGGCGAACGGCTCCAGCCTCTCGAGCAGTCCGCCCCCGCGGACCAGCATGGTGACCTGCGAGCCGAGGGCCTGCCAGGCGGTGGCCATCTCGACGGCCACCACACCACCGCCGACGACGGCCAGCCGGCCCGGCACCCTGCCCGCGCTGGTCGCCTCGCGGTTCGTCCACGGGCGCGCCGCGCCCAGCCCAGGCGTCCCGGGCAGTGCCGCGCTCGTGCCGGTGCACAGGGCGACGGCGTGCCGCGCGGCCAGGTGCACGGTGCCGCCCTGCGGAGTGTGCACCGCCACCCGTCGGGGGCCGTCGAGCCGCCCGTGGCCGCGGATCAGATCGACCGAGACCGAATGCAGCCAGTCGACCTGGTCCTCGTCCTTCCAGTAGGAGGCCATCCTGTCGCGGTGCGCGAGGACCGCGTCGACGTCCAGCTGCCCGGCCACCGCGTCACGCAGCCCGGGCACACGGCGTGCGTCGGCGCGTGCCAGCACCGGCCGCAACAGCGCCTTGCTCGGGTCACAGGCCCAGAACGAGCACTCGCCGCCCAGCAGTTCGCGTTCCACGATCACGGTGCTGAGCCCGGCGGCGGGGGGGGGGGGGGGGGCCCGGGCGGGGGGGCGCGCCCCCCCCCCCGGCCCCCCGGCACAAAAAAAGCAAGCAGGAAGTGCACCCACAACCGGGGGAGTTATTATGTG
>NZ_JBJDQT010000054.1:0-15072 GCF_044903565.1 Streptomyces sp. NPDC004065
CAGCGGTTCCAACTTCGGACCACGACGCGGCACCGGCACCCCGGCAGAAGAACTCATACGAGATCTAACGACGGACTACCGGCGCAGGACACTAGGCGCCCGCCCTCAGCTACCTGCTCCCGCCAGGAGGGGGAGATGTCCCAGGAGTTGTAGGTGATCACGATTGCGTCGAAGCCGCCGCGCGGTACGAGGTGTGAGGGGGCGCCGAGTGCCGCATCGCCCTGGAACGCGGTGACACGGCCGCTGCCGGCCTCTGTGGTCAACCGCCGGGTGCGGTGTACGACGTAGGGGTCGATGTCGCCGGTGACCACCCTGCCCGTGGGGCCGGCCACATGGGCGATGAGCTCGGCATTGTAGCCGCCGGATCCCGCCTCGAACACGATCGCTCCCGGCTTCAGGCACAGGCTTTGGAGCATGTCGGCCTGGAGCCAGGCAGCGGACACCGAACTGGTCGCCTTCCCCGTCTCGTCGCGGCGGGTGACGACGGCCCGGTCGCCGCCGTCGTACGCGGTCTTCAGGGCTTTCTCGGGGACGAAGCGGTGCCGAGGCACCGTGCGCAGCGCCTGCTGTACCGGTTCGGAGGGCGCCCAGCCCCCGTCGATGACCGTCTGGGTCATCTGCTGGCGCAGCCGGACAGCTTCGGCCGGTTCGCCGGGCACGGGCGGCTGGTCGATCGCGAGCGGATAGGAGTGGACCGGTGCAAGGCCAGGAATAACCCCGGGCCAGGTCGCGCCCAGGGCCTGCGCGGCTGGAGCGAACACGGGACCGAGGCAGGCCACGGCGTGCAGGTCATGCCACTCCCACCGGTCGAACAACTGCCGTTCTCGGTTGGCGAGGGTGCTGGACCATGCGGTGATACGGACGACCGCGGTGAGCCGCGGCACGCCGTGGCTGTCGTCGGCCAGCATCGTGACCACGTGCGCGTCCGAGGCCGAGGCGGTCAGGCCCGTCTCCTCGGCCAGTTCCCGAACCGCCGCCGCTTCGAAGGACTCCGCACCACTGGTCTTCCCGCCGGGAAGTTCCCACATGCCCCGGCGCGAGCGGCCGAGCAGGACCCGGCCGGCCTCGTCGGTGACGACCGCAAGGGCGCCTGTCACAGCCAGACCGGTGGGCGGTCGCTGCCGCTCCACCGCCCGGGTGCCGGTGTGGCACGGGCCGCGCAGGACCAGGACAGCGAGCTGGTCCGCCTCCAGCCGCTCGACGGTCTCCCAGCCTTCGGCGAGCAGGCGGACCTCGTCCTCGTCGAGGGCGATGTCCCGTCGTTCGGCTGGGGTGTGCTCGACCACGGGGGTGATGGCCACAAGCGTGCCGCCGGGCCGCAGTCGTTCACCGAGCCCGTGCAGGACGCGGCTGCGATCGCGCAGGAAGGGGTACATCAGCCGCATGGTGACCAGGTCGTAGCCGTCCTCGTGCAGATCTGCCGGGTCGTCGCGCTCGATGTCCAGGCAGATCCAGCGCACCCGCTCGACGTCGGCGTGTTCGTCCCGGGCCCGGGCGAGAGCACTGTCGGCGAAGTCGACGGCGTCCACCGTGTAGCCGAGGGAGGAAAGGTAGGCGGCCAGGCTGCCGGTGCCGCAGCCCACATCGAGCGCCCGTCCGCCGCCATCGGGAACGGGAGCGTGCTCGGCGAGCAGGGCCCGCTCGCGCTCACCGAGTTCCCGGAACCCCTTGCCGTCGACATAGTGCTGCTGCCACTGGTCGCGGACGACGTACGCCACGGGCGTGCTCCTCAACTGCTCTTCAGCTGGTGGGTGGTGTGGTGTGCTGGTCAATGACGGTTCGTTGCGCGGAGCCGGGCCAGGGTGCGGCGGCCTCGCTCGACGAGTTCCGGATCGCCGTGGGCGGCGCCGTATTGGATGCCGGAGACGGCATCCAATACGGACAGGACGACCAGGTGCTCTTCTTCGGCGAGGGACAGGGGGCGGCCGTAGCCGGTCATCAGGGCCTCGTGCAGGTCCGGCCGTCCGTGCCAGGCGTCGGACAAGCGGACGAAGTCCCTGACGGCCGAACCGCCTTCGCTTCTTTCGAAGTCGATCACGTACAAGATGCCCGTCGACTGCTCCCAGCGAAGGTTCCGCCGCTGGAAGTCACCGTGCGTGGGAACCCTCTCCAGGGCCGGCAGACCAGCGGCCCCCTTTGCGGTGGCACGGATGAACGCCTCGTCCCCGGGCTCCAAGTAGGCGCGTGCGCCGTCGAGGTGCCGTTCCAGCTTCTCGAGCGGCAGAGAGTCGGGGAGGGGCGGCAGTGCCGGGGCGCTGCGGTGAATGGTTGCCGCGAGCTGCCCGATGCAGTGGAAGATCCGCCGCTCCTGGTCGGGCGGGTGGACGGCGCCGTGCAGGGAGCGGCCTGGCACCGTGGTGATGACGATGGCCCGCAGTGATTCGTCGACGGCCACCAGACGGGGTGCCAGCGGGCCCAGACGGGGAACCCAGCTGCGGTATGCGGCCAACTCGCGCTGGTGGAAGCGGTCGTTCTGGTGGATCTTGACAAACCACACCCAATCCTCGGCATCGCGTGCCCGCCACACCTGACTGCCCTTGCGTGCCCAGGAGACATCCGTCCAGCCGGTGATCCTGCCGACCGCCCGCTCGACGAAGTCCCGCACCGCGTCCTCAGGGACCGTGCTGCTTGGACCGGCGTCGGGCACGAGGCGCAGCCGGTCGACGGCCGGGGCGTAGGCGATGGGATCGCCGGGCTCCTGGAAATGCAGGGCCATCCGGGCTCCGGCCCGGTAGGCGTCCAGCCCGGCCCGGCAGTAGGCCACCATGGGCTGCGGCAGCGCGTCGAGCGGGAACCAGCTCATGGCGTCGCACCGGTCCGGCTCCATGACGCGGGGGTTGCCGCGCCAGTGCCGGACCTCGAAGAAGAACCCGACGCGTGCGCCCCCGCCGGGGGAGCGGTGGTGCACGGTGACGGCCGCGCGGATATCAGCGCGGTCGACGATGACGCCGGTCTCCTCGCTGGTCTCCCGCACGAGCGCGGTGACGACATCCTCTCCGGGGTCGAGGTGACCAGATGGGAGATGCCACAGTCCTGTCGCGTAGACGTCGCCGGCCCGCCGGGATAGGAGCACTTCGGGGCCGGCCGCGGTATCGCGGACCGCGACCAGGTGCACGTCCAGCGGCTCGGTGTGCCGCCCCCCGCTCACCGGTCACCGCCGGGGCGGTGCGCGAGCAGGATGGTGAACACGGCGTCCTCGACGAGCCGTTCGCCTCGGGCGTGTTCCTCCAGCAGCAAGTGGGCCTCCTGCTCGAACCGTGCGTGCTGATCGCCGAAGAGCGCCGGGCGGGCGAAGCTCGTGCTGCGTAGATAACCGACCACGGCTGCGGGTGTCCACGTGCGGCGGACCGGGATCTGGTGCTCGCTGACGTCGCTGAACGCGGACTCGGCGAGGTCGTCCTCGTAGCGGCGCCCCGGCTCGGTGTACGCCCCAGCGGTGCCGGCCCGCCGCTCGGGGCCGAGGTAGGACTGGATGAGCCGCTGCAGATCTGCCGTCCACTGCGCTTGGTAGGTCCAGAGGCTGCCATCTCCCATGATCGCCACGCCGGCCCCGGGAGCGGTGACGCGGTCGGCCATCGTGAGGACCGCGGGGCGGGGCATCCAGTGAAACGCCCGCGCGCACGTGACCAGGTCCGCTCGGTAGCCGTCGAACGGCGGCGTGAAGTCCTCGGCCCGCACGCAGTGGAAGCCAGCGGGACTGTCACCCAGGAGCGGGGCGAGGGTTTCAGTGGCCTCGCGGAGCATCCCTGGGTCTGGATCCACTAGGTCCAGGCGGGCCTCATGCGCAAGAGCGGGGAGCAGCGCAGCTGCAACCTGTCCGGTCCCGGAGCCGAGATCGAGCACGACAGGCCGAGCGACACCTCTCACTGTGCCGACGAGTAGGCGGACCGCTTCGGACGGGATGCCCGGCCGGTATCGGGCGTAATCGGCCGCCGCAGAGGCGAACAGGTCCCCGGACTCTTCATCCGGGCGGCCCCTCATGCCTGCTCCAGCAGCGCGCGCAGCGCGGCGGCGTCCGCCTGGAGCTGTACTTCGTCCGGGCGGTTTGTATCTAGGGCCGTCCACGGGAGCGGCCCGCCTGGCGCCGGGTCGGCGTGGTCGGCGTAGCGGGGAACGATGTGGGTGTGGAGGTGGGGCACCACGTTGCCGAGGGTGGAGTAGTTCATCTTCACCGGCTGGTACAACGCCGTCAGGGCCTTGCCGAGCGTGAGGGTGTCGGCCCAGTACGCGGCGGCGTGGGCGTCTGAGAGGTCGGTGGGCTCGGCGACGTGCGGTGCGCCGCGGTGAATGAGTACGCAGTAGCCCCGGACCTGGCCCGAGCGCCACAGGTAGGCGTTGGCCACTTCGCCCTGGTGGAGCAGGATCCCCCAGCCGATGTCGTCGGCGGCGAAGTCGTTGTCACACATGGGGCAGCCCTGGCCGTCGCGGTGGCGGAGGAATTCCTCGGACCACCCGGCCGGTCGACTGGGGCCGTCGGCGGGCGGGGGAACGGGGTGCCGTTGCTGGGTCATGGACAACTCCCGAGCGATGGAGACGTCTGGTGGGGGACGGCGGCGAGCGGGGGCAGCGTCCAGGTGAGGGCCATCCGGCCGGGACCGGAGGCGACGCGCTGCGGGCCCCCGCCGTCCGGAATATCGACCCGGTACGTGTCCGGACGGCCCGCCCGCTCCCAAGCGTCGTGGACGTTTTCGAGTTCGGCCCACACATCACGCGGCCCGTGCACGCGGACCGTGCCGTCGCCGGGGCCGGCCACCGCCCAGGAATCCTCCTCCGGGGCGACGATGGTCATCGTGTCGGCCTGGAAATCCCTGACCAAGCCCGGTGCCAGGTACGCGGCGGCGATCCAGAAGCCGTGGGCGTCATCGTCGGGCGGCGCGAGTCGGGTTGGGCGCGGTCGGCCGGGGTCAGCCTTGACCTTGGGCCGGTGGGTCACGGCGGTGAGCCACTCGTAGCCGAGCAGGGGCCGGTGGCCGCGCGGCCTGCCCGTCAGCACCGCCTGAAGCCTGCCCTTCATCGTGCGAGTGGCGCGCATCTGACCTGGCCAGCTGGGCGTTCTGGTCACGAGCGTGGTCAGCAGCGTTCCGCCGGGGGCGAGCTGCTCCACCCAGGCCAGCGGGATGCAGGGCACGCCGATGCCGGAATGGATCCGGTCATACGGTGCCCCGGTGGCGTGTCCGTTGAGCGCGTCACCTTCGACGACCGTCGCTTCCAGCCCGAGCCGGTCCAGGTTCCGCTGGGCGAACACGCTCATGTGCGGATCGCGTTCGACCCCGGTGGCACGGCCAGGGCCCGTGATGGCAGCGGCGAGCGCCAGGGAGAGCCCCGGACCCGACCCAAGGTCCAGGAACCGCTGCCCGCAGTCCAATTGGAGGCATTGCAACACCTCGACGGTGGCAGGGGCGTAGGTGCTCATGGAGGTCATGTGGCCGCCGGTCACCGGTCCTCGGCGAAGGGCGTCCAGCGGCTCGCCGTCACGCTGGAGCAAGACGGAGTCGCCACTGTGGACGAGGTCGAGCCACTCCGCCTGGTCGTCGGGGTGCGAGCCGTCGAGGAGCCGCCAGTCGATCGGATCCGCGCCTGGGCCGCTGACCCGGACGTATGCGTGGGGGAGAAGGACTTCCCGCCGCACACGCAGGAGGGCATCGCGCAGCCGCGGGTCGGTCAGCACGCCGTCGGCGACGAGGCGGTCGACCATCGCGGTTCTGGCGGCGGCCGTTGCGTCGAGCAGGTCAGCGGACATCCTTGGACGGTGTGATGTGCTCGATGTAGAACCCTCTCCTTGTTTCTGACCGGTTGGGCCTACGGCCGTTCTTGCAGTGCTTGCACCGGAAGGTGCGGGTGTATCCGGGATCTCTGCGCGGTGTTTGCAAGAGGAGTCCGGCTGTTGGGCGGCTTCAGGACCAGGCCGGTGCGTGTCCATGTCCGGGGTGCTCACTTCCGCCGCTCCCAACCGATCTCGGTATACAGCCGGCCGGCACGAATTCCCTCGATGGCCGCTCGGGTGTAGGGAACGGTCGGCTCCGGCAGGCGGTCGACAGGCCACCAGGCCCAACGGAGGCACTTGTCCGGCTCCAGCACACGGGGCTCGCCCTCCCATCGCCTGGGCCGGAAGAACAGCTGAACGCGCGGGACGGCGTCCTCGTGGTCCAGGAGGTGCACCATGTGCACGAGAACGAGGTCCTCCTCGGCGACGACCAGCTTCGCCTCCTCCATCGCCTCCCGTGCCACGCAGGTCCGGGCCGGTTCTCGTTCCACATGGCCGGCGAGCAGATGCCACTGGCCGCCCGCGTATGCCGAATCCGGGTGCCGCTGCCCGAGCAGCACCATGCCGTCCCGCTCCAGGTACAGGTGGCCGCCGATCACGTTGAGTTCCGCGCTCACGCCGTACCACCTCCGCCCGCCGCGGGATTGCGCTGTCCGTCGCCGGCGGGGGCGGCGCCGGGTGAAGGTGAGGGGACGGGTGGTTGCACGAGTGGATCTCCTGGATGGGAGGGGACGGGCTGGGCTCCGGGCATCTGGCGGAGGCCGCGTAGTGGGGAGCGGTAGAGGACCACGAGGGGGACGAGGAGCAGGCAGGTTCCGACGACCAGGGTGGGCCGTACCCCGATCCGCGTCCCGAGGCCGCCCGCGACCAGGGCGGCCACCGGCCGGGCGCCTGAGGTGAGCCAGGTACTCACGGCCTGCATGCGGGCCTGCATGTCATCGGCGGTGACGACCTGACGAATGGAGCGCTGGGTGGTTCCCGCCGCCGCGGCGCAGGCCAGCTGGAGAAACAGGGCGGCGCCGATGCCGATCTGCCAGGACACGGCTGGGGAGGCGAGGAGCAGCGGGATCTGGGTGAGCGGGGTGAGCGCGAGCGCGACGAGCATCATCGGCCCGGCGCCGTACCGTCGCGCGAGGGCCGGGGCGGCAAGTGCTCCTGCCGCCGCGCCGAGGGCTCCCAGCCCCAGGACCACGCCGAAGGCGGTCGGGCCCATCGAAAGGGACTTGAGCAGGTACAGGGCCCACAGGGTGTTGAGGAGTGCCAGGGCGGCCGAGGTGGTCGCGTTGACCAGGGTCAGCGTGCGCAGCCGGTGGTCACGGCGCACGTACCGCAGGCCCTCACCGATCTCGGCGTGCAGACGGTGGCTTCCTGCTCGCGCCCGGGTGGTCTCACGCGTCTGGATACGGGCGGTGCACCAGGCGCTGACGAGGTAGGAGCCGACGTCACCGAGCAGTGCCCGGGCCGGTCCGAGGAGCGCGGTCAGGGTGGCGCCGAGGTTGCTGCCGGCGGTGGCGGCGACGGCGAACAGGGCGCCGATACGGCTATTGCTCCGTTGGATCAGGGACCGGTCGACCAAACTGGGCAGGAGACTGATCGCGGCGGCATCATGCAGCACCCCTGCCGCACCCTGCACCGCAGCGACCACCATGAGCTGAGCCAGGGACAGCCTTTCCAGCGCCGCCGCTGCGGGCACGCTGGCCAGCACGACGGCGCTGACCAGATCGCCGGTGATCATCTGCTTCCGCTTGGAGCGCCGGTCGGCCAGCGCTCCGGCGTACAAAGCCAGAAGAGCGGGCGGGAGTTGGCCCATGAACGTGATCCAGGCAACCTGGGCAGGGCTGGCATCCAGTTCGAGAACGGCCAGCACGGGCAGGGCCATCGCGCTGATCGAGCTGCCGGCCACGCTGGCGGCCTGGCCGGTCAGGTATCGACGGAAGTCCTGGTGCCGCCACAGCGACGTCCCTCCGGCCGACGAGATGGGGTCACACAGGGAGGACATGACGTACCCCCTCGGCTCCCGTCGGGCGCACGCCCGGCACGACCGTGGCTGCGTGATCGTGTTGCTCGGGCATCCCAGGCACCGCGGTGTCCACGCCCGGGTCGCTGCCCCGGATACAGCCGCGGAGCAGAAACCCCTTCCGCCGCAGAAGGGGAGCGTCACATGGATGGGGGCCGTTCAGCACATCGGCATCCGGACGGGTCAGCATGGCGGTGTGCTGTGTGCTCACGGCGGCGGACAGATCTGGGAGCATGATGCTCTTCCGCGGGCGTGTGCTCATGCGGATGCCTGCCGCTGTGCGTCATCGTCCCGGGCATCCGAGGAGACCTGGCACGACAGCAGCTGTCGGAACAGACCCGGTTGCTCGGCCAGCTCTTCGTAGGTGCCCTCCTGCACGACCCTGCCCTCGTCGAGAACGACGATTCGGTCGGCTACGGCGACGCTGGTGATGCGGTGGGTCACCAGCAGTACCACCCGGTCCCGGGCAAGACCCCGTAGCCGCTGGAAAATCCCGTACTCGGCAAGCGGATCGAGGTTCGCGGTCGGCTCGTCAAGGACCAAAAGCCCCGCCTGGCGGAAGAAGGCCCGTCCGAGAGCGATGCGCTGCCACTGGCCCCCGCTCAGTTCCTCCCCGTTGAGCCACTCGCGGGCGAGGAGAGTGTCCAGGCCGGCGCCGAGCTTGTCGACGACCTCGTCGGCGCCGGCGGCCTCACACGCCTCGCTTACCGCCGCGTCGCCACGTGCCGTGGGCTGCCCGAGGGTGATGTTCTCCCGCACCGTCAACGGCCAACGCGCGTAGGTCTGGGGTACCAGGGCCACTTGCTTCCACAGCGCCCGCGGCTCGGCGTCGCCGGTGGGAACGCCGTCCCACAGCACCTGCCCCTCGGTGGGCAGGTACAGGCCACTGATCAATTTCGACAGCGTCGACTTACCCGAGCCGTTGAAGCCGACAAGGGCGGTGACCTCGCCCTGGCGCAGGGTGAGCGTCACGTCGGACAGAGCATCTTGGTTCTTGCCCGCGTACCGGTGCGTGACCGACTTGACCTCGATCTTCTTCGGCGGCCCCGGGCGATGCGCACCCCGGCGCATGCGGAACCCTCCGGCCTTGTCCAGGAAGCCGCTCCAGTCGTCCATGTACAGGCCCGTGCGCACGGCGCGCGCCCCTACCGAGACCAGACCGCGGACCGACTGGCCCACCGTCTGCAGGGCGAAAACAGCCGTCCCGGCGTGCCCGACGCTGATGCGGCCGGTGGCCAGCAGCCACACGACCGCTGCCCATACGACCGCCGAACCCACGCCGCCGCACAGCGCGCCGATCAGCGACATGCGGGCCCCCTTGTCGGCGGCGGCGCGGTCCTCGCGGTTGATCCGGGCGACCGTCTGCCGGTACCGGTCGGAGAGGAAACCGGCCATGGTGCCGGCACGGATCTGGTCGGCAGCCTCCTTGGTGTAGATGTGCCAGCGCAGGATCGACAGCATCCGCAGATCGCCGTTGCTGCGCAGATTCGCCAGGTATCGCACACGTGCGGCGCTGACCTGTGCCAGGGCCTGCGGCAGGCTGGCCGCGACCAGAAGGGGGAGAAGGACCCAGTGCACGCCGGCCAGCACGATCGCTCCGGCGACGAAGGAGGCCGACGAGGCGATCAGGTCCTGCCCCTCGTCGATCAGATTCCCGGTGACCTGCGCCCCGCGGTCGGCGGCTTCGCGGTCGTGGTTGAAGTCGGGCTCGTCATAGGCGCACAGCTCCACCTCGGCGCAGCCGGTGAGGAGCATCTGCTCGGCCTCGCGCGACATCAGTGGGCCCAACCGGGAAGACAGCCAAGAGACGGTGATCCCCAAAAGGGCGCGTACGCCGGCGGTGCCGGCCAGCAGGGCCACGGACGGCCACGCCTGAAGGAGCCGCTGGTAGACGTCTCCGCTGGTCAGCAGGGCGGTCAGGGTGCCGCTGATGGCGACCAGGCCAAGGGCTTGCATCACGCCGGTGACGGCCTGGCATAGCAGGAGACCGATGGTCGCTCGGCGGTCGACCCGCCACGCGAGAGCCAGTGACCGGCGTACCAACTGCGGCAGCCGCCGGGCCATATCGCGCATCCTGATCGAACGGCCGGCCGCTTCACGGCTGCCCGTCAGATCGACATACCGCATCTGCGGCTCCGTGGCAGCCGTTTCCGATTCCGATGGCGCATCTGGCTCGGCTGTAGAGGACGCGTCGGGCCCGGTCGTCGGTCCGGGAGGCAACGAAGAGGGGGTGGACTCCAGCGGGGCGGTGCGCGGCCCCGGGATGTTGTCGGGTGATGCATCGGTGGGCTCACTCATGCTGCCCACCTCGTATCCGGTCGTGCTGCGCGCTGGGCGGCGGCGTCAACTTGCCGCCCGGATCGTGCGGAGCACGGGACAGCCGGCATAGGTCGTTCGAATGCGGCGATGGGATTCGCAGGGACGGGCACAGGGTTCACGGAGTCCTCCAGATGGACGCACGAGGGGTACTGGTGCTCTAACAACGGCCCCCCGGACGGGTCTGTCACGGGCAGATCCGGGGCAGATAATGGACGGATGTTCTATTGGGTGTCCGGGGTCAAGCGGGCCTTGTCGTGGGTCGCGCCTGTGCCGCTCGAACAGCTGGGATCACCCTTTCGAGGTATTGCGGGGGATCCCGTCGGGCGCGGTGCGGGCATGGCAACGAGGAGCAGCGGCGGCGGTGGCGTCCGCTGCTCTCGACCTGGGGGGCGGGTCAGGTTCCGGTCTGCTCCAGGGCCCCGTTCCATGCGGTGAGGGCGTCGGGGCCGGAACGCAGGAGCGGGGCGACGGGATTGGTCAGGTACTCGTGCTCGACGAGGTAGAGGCCGGCGGTGGCGGCGTAGCCGGGGAAGAGTTCGTTGAGGCGGGTCATCACGGTCTCCGGCGCGGCGTCGTCAGCGTCGAGGAGGCGGCGCGCAAGGATCTTGCGGTTCCACACGTCGATGCCGAAGACGGCCGGGTCGCGGGAAGCGTGGGAGGCAATTACCGCGGCGGTGTAGGGGCCCACTCCTTTGATTTCCTGGACGGCCTCCATCAGGTCTCCGGCGGCCGTGAGGTCCTCGGTGCTGTGGTCGCGGAAGTAGGCCGCGTAGTGCGGAAGGCTTTTGGCGCGAAAGCCCAGACGGTCCCGTTCCTTCAGCGTCTCCGGCGGGATGTGGGCGATCTCGTCTGGGGTGAACCAGGCCCGCAGCGTAATCCCGTCGAAGTGGACGAGACGGCCGTAGTGGACCAGCAGGTTGCGGGTCATCTGGGTGGTGCGTGCGATGGTGACGTTCTGCAGCAGCAGGGCGATCACGGCGATTTCGAAGTGGTCCTCCGGGCACGACTGCCGCATCCCGCCCAGGGCTGCGAGTGCCTCGCGCATTGCGGGCACTCGGGACGCGAGTTCCGCGAACGCCGCCTGGTCTTCGTCCAACCCGTATGAAGAGATGAGCCAGCGCGTCAGCTCCTCGCGGTCGGCGGGCTTGAAGTCACCGTCGGTGTAGATGTCAGCGATCACGGTGCGGTCCTCGGCGTGCAGCCGGACTCCGACCACGAGGTCGCCGACTCGGAAGGTACGCCAGCTGCAGGACTCGGTGTGGGCTTCCAGACGGGTGGCGTAGTGGGACGGCTTCCAGAAGGTGTGCAGGGCGTTGAACGGACCGTCGCCGGTTACGGACAGTTCGAGGGTGTCGGTGTGGTCGAGGGTGCGGGGGTTCACGTCATGCTCCTGGGTGGCGGCCGTGGGTCGCAGGGGGCCGCCGAACAGCTCGTGTTCGGCGTCGGAGACCTGCGGATCGGCCATCGTGACCGGGCCGAAGAATCTCTTCACCGAGCGCCTCCCGCAGGCCAGTTGATGGCCCGGTAGGACGGGCCGTGGGTGAGCATGTGGAAGATGGTGGCGGTGTAGGGGTGACAGTCCGGCGACGGTCGTTCCATCGGCACCCAGAAGAGCCCTTCGTGCTTGTGTGGCTCGGCGTTGTACGGCTCACCCGTCCACGACTGCGCCACGAACACGGCGGTGATCCGATCCAGGCCACCGTCGGTGTCGTGGTGGTGGATTAGCCCGCAGAACTCCTGCTGCTCAGCAGTGATAAGGACCCCCACCTCCTCCATGGCCTCGCGTCGCGCAGCATGGTCGAGTGGTTCACCGACTTCCAGGTGACCGCCCACGACAGTGAGCTGTCCCGGTGCGAGGGCGGCGTCCAGTGCGCGGCGTACGCACAGGGCGGCGCCGTTCGTACGGAGCAGGACCTGTGCCACGTCGGCGATCAGCTGGTGAGGCGAGTCGCTCACGGGCGGCCCTCCTGTACCAGGCGTTCTACGGTGTGCCGACCGTTGGTCACGAGGGCACCGCCGTGCCGAAAGCTATGGGTGAGAACGGAGGACGGGAGAGGTGCGGGCTGCGTCATGCCAGGTACCTCGTATCCGGTCGTGACCCGTCGTCGAGCAGAGCTGCGCGACCGGAGGTGAGGCGAAGGCTGGCGCCCGAGGAGGTAGCGGCATTTTCGAACGCAGGATGAACGAGTCCAGGGCGGCGTACGGGATGCATGGGGACTCCTCGGGGCGAGATGCGGACAGGTGATCGGGTAACGGCGGTCCTGCTGTAGCCGTAACGGGTGGAGGAGGGCGAAATCTAGAGCGTGATTTCGAATACCGGGCTCTCTCCTTGTGTGGTCGGGTGGGGCGGGCTGTGATGCAGTGTTCGATCACTCATGTGGGTTGCGGTACCTCCTGCGGGGGATTGCCGGGGGGCGCTTGGTCGGTCATGGCGTGGCGAGGTCCGGGCGGAGGGCGATGGCGTCGCGAAGGAAGCTGCGCTTGGAGTAGAAGGTGTGCTCGGCGGTCCAACCGTGACTGGCGAGGTACTCGCAGAGCCAGCTGTCGATCCGCTTCATCTCGATGAGGATCTCGTCCTGGTGGTGGTCGAGGATGCTGCGTGAGCGGAGGTACTCCAGCTCGCACTGGGAGAGCACCACGTCGGGGGCCGCCAGGAGGGCGCAGCGGTCGAGGAAGATGCCGTAGACGTGTCCGGTGCGCAGCGACTCGCACTGGATGTCGTAGCGGACGCGCTGGAAGGGCGGCATGGCCCGGACCTGGAGGTTCAGGTCTTCGCGCAGGAACGTCTCGAAGCGGTCGGGGGTGATGTCGAGGCCAGGGGTGAGTTCCTCGCGGCGGGCGAAGGCGTCCTCGGTGAACCACTTTCGTTTGAGCACGTGCCCGGCGGTGACGGTGGGGATGAAGGAGGCGTAGCCGATCTCGGGCTCGGGGCCGGTGACGTCGAACAGATGGTTCTCGGTGTGGTGGATCTGGAACTCTTCCCGGTACTCCGGACGGCAGCCTTCCAGCTTGCCGTCGCGAAGTGCCTTGAGCAGTTCCATGGACGCGGACCAGATGTCCGGTGCCGGGTCGAGGGTGTATTTGATCTCCAGCTCAGTGCCGGAGAAGTGCTTGCGGAAGTACCGCAGATGGTTGTTGAGCGCCGTACTCGACTCTGCGTGCGCCGTCAGCACGGGGTCGAACCAGCGCAGTTCCTCGACCGGGCCGTGGCCGACTGGTTCCCGGGTGGTGCGGACGAAGCAGGCGTCCTCGGGGTGAAAGCGGATCTGAGCGTACGCGTGGTAGCCGCCGCCGGGGTGTTCGGCCAGGTAGCACAGCGGCACCAGGCCGGGGGCGGCCTCGGTACCGACCAGGCCGCGCAGGGCGGGGCCGGCGATGGCGTCGGGGAACAGTTCGCCGCCGTGGATCCTGGCCGCCCCGAGCCGGGTGCCGCCGGGCTGCAGCGCTTCGGCCGGGCAGGGCCCCAGCGCGTTCCAGCGGACGATCACGGTGGTGGCCGGCCGGCATACCTCCTGCGGTGGCACCCGTACGAGCACGATCGGCTCGTCTGGTCGCCGTGGCGCGGTGCGGTTGAGGAGGTGGACGCCGCCGAGGACGACCCAGGCTCCCCGGTACGAGGGCTGCTCATCGTGCACGCTGGTCTCCTTCGTGTGAAGCGGGTGCCACGGGTGATCGCCCTGCAGCCCGAAGGGGCCACCGGGTCGGCCGGACCTCCCCGTATGGCTGCCTGCTCGTCGCTGCGACGTCCGGCCGGTTCGTCGGCCTAGGGTGGGGCGGGTGAGTCATGGTGAAGTTGGTCAGATGATCTTGGGCGAGGCTGTTGCGGATGCCCGCCTCGCCGCGTGGGAGTTCGACGGTGCACGGGCCTGGCTAGAGGAAGCCCGCCGGCATCCCATGGAGCCGCTGGCGGCCGAGGTGTGGGTCACCGACCCTGCTTTCGAGCACGTCCTGCTGGTCAAGCACCGCGTGCGCGGATGGGTGCCGCCGGGCGGCAAGGTGGAGCCGGGCGAGGCGCCGCGTGCGGCGGCGGCACGAGAGCTGCTGGAGGAGACCGGCCTGCGCACCGAGTTGCTGCCCGAGCCCGCGGCCGTGGCGGTGCGTTCCTACCGGGCCGACTGGTCTCCGACCCTGGGCCTGTCCTACGCCGCGATCGTGGGACGCGACGTGCCGCTCGCCGGGGAGCAGAACCAGCCGGCGGCATGGTTCCGTCTGGACACAGGCTGGGACAGTGTCTTCCCCGAGGACCGCGAGCGGATCCGTGCGCACGCTCGCCGTCTGGCAGCCGGCCGGGCGGTCGGCTCCTGCTGAGGTAGGTCCCTGGCCGCCGTTCACAGGAGGGCCTCGATCCGGTCGAGGTCGGCCGAGGGCAGGGTGACGAGCTCAAGGTCGTGCAGGAAGCGGCACCACACCGGCTCCAGGCCGGGTTCGCGTTCGAACTCCTCACGGTCCAGGCATCCGTTGGCGTGCGCGGCGGTCCGCAGCGCGTGCTGCTGCAGCTGGGCTGGGTGGATCCACCGAGGGGCGCGGACCTCCCGGGGCGAGGGGCACAGCGACCCGGAAACCTCGGCCTGGAAGATCCACCAGTGGTGGCCGACCGGACCGTTGGGCGTGCGGTGGCAGTGGTTGGGGCGCCACTGGTCCAGCAGCAGGTTCAGGTGGGTGACGGTGAGACCGACCTCTTCGGTGACTTCGTCGCGGGCGGCCTGCTCGGGGCCGCCATGCTCGTCGACGTGGCCGGCGACCGGGGCGATTCCGGCCGGAGGAGTCGCCCGCTCGAACACCAGCAGGCCGCTCGGGGAGGAGATCAGTACCCCGACGCTTGCGTGGTCACAGAGGCGGGCCCCGCCGCCGGGAGCCGGGGTGGCCGGAGTCATGCGGCCCTACCTTCTTGAGTGCGTCCCGCGAGTTCGCGACTCTGGGACTGCGCGGGTGGGGCAGGGATGGTTTTCATGCTGGCTGCCCTTGATGGCTC
>NZ_JBJDQT010000055.1:0-12936 GCF_044903565.1 Streptomyces sp. NPDC004065
GCTCCCTCAACCCCGCAAGATCATCACGTCCAACGGCCACGGTCCTCGCAACTCCCACAGATCGCGGGTGTTGCGAGGACCGTTAGAACCCAAGGAGAACCGGGGCCCTTGCGCTTGGCCGGCGCGGTACGCGGGCGCGGACCGGCGCTCGGCGCTAGTCGTTCTGGTTGAGGATCGCGATGATCCGCAGGAACTCCATGTAGATCCACACCAGCGTCAGCGTGAGGCCGAAGGCCGCGAGCCAGGCCTCCTCGCGCGGCGCGCCGTAGGCGATGCCGTCCTCGACCTGCTTGAAGTCCAGGGCGAGGAAGCAGGCGCCGAGGATGATGCCGATGACACCGAAGAAGACGCCGAGGCCGCCGCTGCGGAAGCCGAGGCCGTCACCGCCGCCGAACACCGCGAACAGCAGGTTCACGGCCATCAGCAGCACGAAGCCGAGCGCGGCCGCCATCACGAAGCCGTAGAACCGGCGGTTGACGCGGATCCAGCCCGCCTTGTACGCGATCAGCACACCGGCGAATACCGCCATCGTGCCGATCACCGCCTGCATCGCCGCGCCGCTCGCGATGCGGTTGTCGACGATGCTGGAGATGACACCGAGGAAGACGCCCTCGAACGCCGCGTACGTGAGGATCAGCGCGGGCGAGGCCTTGCGCTTGAAGGACTGCACGAAGGCCAGCACCATGCCGATCAGCGCGGCGCCGATGCCGATGCCGTACGACTTGCTGATGTTGGCGTCGTCGACCGGCAGCAGCGCCCAGGCGAGCGCGGCCGTGACGATCAGCGTGCCGAGCGTGGACGCGGTGCGGGCGACGACGTCGTCCATCGTCATCCGGCCGGTGGTGGCCGGGGCCTGCGGCGGCGCGCCGTACTGCAGGTCCTGCTGGGCGTACGGGTTCTGCGCGTACGGGTTCTGCGCGTAGGGGTTGCCGCTCGGCTGGGCGTACGGGTCGCCCTGCGCGTAAGGATTGCCCTGCGTGCCGACAGCGGGGCCCCCGGCCTGCGGCGCGGTGTTGAAGCCCGCGTAGCCGTTGTCGCGGCTGAACCCCCGTCGCGAGAAGACCGGGTTTCTGCTCCTCATCTCACTCCTCCATGGCCGAACGTCGCGGCCTTGGCTCAAGAGTAATGGAAAGGCAAAGGATCGACCCTAGTACCTGCGGAGGATCTTTCCCTCGTCCTGCTGCGGAACACGCTACGCGGACAGGTGATTCCCGGCGACGGACCGTGGCATTCATGACCAACCTGCGACACGTCCGGAACCGGCCGGAGATCACCGCCGTCCGGGGGCCGGCGGTCAGCCGAGCGGGAAGCCGGTGTAGGCCTCGGCCAGGTCGGTCGCGGCGGCGCGCACGGAGGCGATCCGGTCCAGCCGGGCCAGTTGCAGACGCCCCTCGAACGGGGTGGCGCCGGGGTCCGGGTGGAGCATCGTCGTCATGTCGTAGCTGAACCGCTCGGCCTGCCAGACGCGCCGCAGGCAGGTCGCCGAGTAGGCGTCGAGCAGCCGTGCCGATCCGGTCTCCTTCTCGTGCGCCAGCGCCCGGGCGAGGGTGACGACGTCCCCGACGGCGAGGTTCAGGCCCTTGGCCCCGGTCGGCGGCACGATGTGGGCGGCGTCCCCGGCGAGGAACACCCGGCCGTGGCGCATGGGCTCGTGGACGTAGGACCGCATCGGCGTCACCGACTTCTGGGTGATCGGCCCGCGGCGCAGCCTCCAGTCGTCGTCCGTCTCCAGCCGCCGCTCCAACTCGTCCCAGATCTCCTCGTCGGACCAGCTCGCCGGGTCGGTGTCCGCCGGGACCTGGAGGTAGAGGCGGGAGACGGACGGGGACCGCATGGACAGCAGGGCGAAGCCGCGGTCGTGGCGGGCGTAGACCAGCTCGTCGTGCGAGGGCGCCACGTCGGCGAGGATGCCGAGCCACCCGAAGGGGTACGTCCGTTCGAACACGCGGGACACGGAGTCGGGGAAGGCCTTGCGGGCCACGCCCCAGAAGCCGTCGCACCCGACGACGTAGTCGCACTCCAGGACGTCCTCGCGCCCCTCGTGCCGGAACCGGACGGACGGACGGTCGCTCTCCGCGCCCTGCACGGCCAGGGCCTCCGCCTCGAACAGCAGCGGACCGCCCCGCTCGAGCTGGAGCGCGATCAGGTCCTTGCAGACCTCGGTCTGCGCGTAGACCATCACGGACCGGCCGCCGGTCAGCCCCGGGAAGTCGACCCGGTGCCGCCGCCGCGCGAACCGCAGCTCGATGCCGTCGTGCCGGAGCCCCTCGCGGTCCATCCGCTCCCCGGCGCCCGCGGAGCGCAGCACGTCCACCGTGCCCTGCTCCAGGATTCCGGCGCGCTGCCGGTGCTCGACGTAGGCGCGGTCACGGCTCTCCAGGACGACCGAGTCGATCCCGGCGTTGTGGAGCAGCCGGGCGAGCAGCAGGCCCGCCGGGCCGGCTCCGATGATGCCGACGGTGGTGCGCAACGGTCGTTCCCTTCGGGTGGGGCGCGTCGGAGCGCCGACGGCCTTGTTCGCGTGGTGAAACTTCCTTCACTGGTTGGGGTGAGTCTCCGTCCGGACCCGTCCGATGTCAATGGTGGGTGCCCGTGGCGGGGCGGCCGCGGTGGTGGACGGCCCGCGGCCCCGGACCCGGGCCGGACGTACGGCGGCTGGGAGCGGGGCCGGCGTACGGCGGCCGGGACGGGGACCGGGGCCGGACATACGACGGCCGGGACCGGGGCCGGGGCCGGACATACGGCGGCCGGCCGCCGCGTCCGCGCGATCAGGTCGCGGACGCGGCGGCCGGCCCGGGGGGACGGCGTGGGCGCGGTCAGTGGCCCGGCCAGCCGTCCAGATGGCGGTGCATGGCCACGCTGGGCCGCGCCTCGCCCTTGGCGGTGTGGCTCTTGGGCGCCTTCGCCACCGCGTCGTTCAGGACCGCGGTGACCTCCCCGGCGAGCCCCTCGACACGCGTCCGCAGCTCGGTGGCGGGCAGCGAGGACCGGGTCAGCGCGTCCAGCCGGCGGTGGATGTCGTCCAGCCGCCGCCGGGTGCCGGTGTCGAAGGTGAACGGGGTGGGCGTGGAGACGACGAACTGGTAGGCCCCGGCGAGGGTCTGGCAGCCGTTGCAGTGCTTGTTCGCGGCGTCGCTGATGTTGACCGCGTTGAGGTGCGTGCGCTCCCCGGCGAAGGTCACGACCTGGAACGACAGCGCCACCGAACGGCACGCGTCGTCGGCCGAGCAGCCGGCCGAGACCGCGTTGGCCTGGTTGCGCACGGCGGCGGCCTTCACCGCGCCGTACTGGCGCACGGTGAAGGAGTCCTTGGCCTGTGTGTGGTGCGCGCGGTCGGCGTGGGTGAAGACGTGGTCGGTGGCGACCGCGGCGTGCGGCGCCGCGGTGGCGGCCTGTGCGGGCACCGCGGTCGCCACCCCGGCGACCCCGGCGGCGAACAGGCCCACCCGCATGGCCCGTTGGGTCAGGGGACTGCTGGTACGTGGTTTGCGATGACTGTTCATCGAACCTCCTGCGCTGAAGAGAGAAGTTGGGTGACGGCGGGGCCGCGGCCGGCCGCGCCGGCGAAACGGCGGGCGCCCGCACGGCCCGGCGGGGCGGTCGCACGGACCGCGGCCCCGGAAGCCGCCGGGTGGTTGCGCCGCCCCCGCGGCGGAGGCGGCCGCAGCGGAACCGCAGGCCGGGCCGCGCGGCAGCGGCGCCGAACCGGAAGCCGCTTCCGCCGCGCCCGGACCCCGGGCCGCTTGGGCCCGCGCCCGGACCGTGGGACGGCCCGCGGTGACCCGGCCGCGCGGGAGTGCATCAAGGCGGAACGCGCCCGGCCGGCACGCCCCCGACCAGGACGCGCCCGGCCGGCACGCCCCCGACGACCAGGACGCCCCCGGTCGGAGCGCCCCGGGTCAGGGCGACGCAGCCACGCTCGGCGACTCACTGGGCGGCGGCGACGACGGACTGGCCGGGGCCGAGGAGACCGACAGGCTCTCCGTCGGCGTGGCCGTGACCTGTCCCCCGGACCCCACGGGAGCGGACGGCACGCCGGGCTCCTCCACCGCCCCCTTGCTCGAGGGCGCCGCGGGCCGCTGCGAGGAGCTGGGCTTGCCCGTCCCCCCGGCCGTTGCCCCGGGCGAGGCCGCGGCGCTGCCCGACGCCCGCCCCGACGGCACGGCACCGGGCCCGGCCGACCCGGTCGCGTCCGCCGTGCCCGAAGGCGTGGCGGACACCCCGTCCGACGGCGCGCCCGACGACGGGCCGTCCGGCGTGGAGGCGTGCCGCGGCGCCGGCTCCTGGGTGGACACCCCCGGCTGCAGTATCGGTGCGATGGGCGGCTTCTTCGGCAGGGGCCGGGGCGTCATCCCGGACACCCAGGCGTAGCTCAGCCCCGTCAGGCCGGCCAGCGCCAGCGCGCACACCGCCACCCGCAGCACCGGCCGGCCCTCCGTCGCGCGCTTCGCGGCCCGGAAGAGCCGGCCGGTCAGCTTCACCGACAGGTAGACGACGCCCGCCATCGGGCACAGCAGCATCACGCAGCCGATGAGGCCGACCAGGCCCTCGACGATCTTCCCGTCCACGAACGCGGTGCCGGTGCCGACCACCTGCTCGGTCAGCGACCGCGTCATCGTGGCGATGATCCGCGGCAGGTTCCACAGTGCGTAGCCGAGTTCGCCGACCAGCAGCGGCACCATCGTCAGCACCCAGGTGGCGACGATCGTGCGCGCCGACTTCTTCAGCCCGGCGACCTCCTTGCGGGCCTCCCGGCCCTTCCGTCCGGGCAGCAGGCCCAGCAGGATCGGCTTGATCTTGCCGTACAGGTCGGGCACGCCGGCCAGGTCGCCGAGGATGTAGTAGCCGTCCAGCCGGACGGCCGGCATCAGCTGCTCCAGGATCTCGAAGTGCCCGAGATAGACCGCGGCCAGGAAGAACTGCGCCCCGGTGGCGAAGTACGCCGCGGCCATGGCCAGCATGAAGACGACGTTGAAGTACACCCCGCCCAGGTCGGTGCGCAGCCGGCCGCCGCGCCCGATCCGGTAGACGTCGGTGACGTCGGTGTACATCGACGGCCAGATGAGGAAGAGCCCGCAGCCGATGCAGCCGGGCCGGGCGCCGCCGTATCTGCAGGCGGAGGCGTGGCCGAACTCGTGGAAGACGAGCGAGGCCACGGTGAGGACGAAGACGATGAGGATGAGGACGGGCTGGTCGAGGACCTCCAGGACCGGTTCGATCGCCCCGAAGAAGCCGAACAGCCAGACGTCCATGACGACCGCCGCGGCCAGTACCGCCACGACCACGGCCGGCCGGTGCAGCCAGGCGAACGCCCGGGCGATCTTCGCCGTGCGGCGCTCGTTGAAGATCACCCGGTGGCCCTTGAGGGCGAGCAGGAGGTCGGAACGCGGGGCGTCGACCTCCTCGCTCTCCTGTCCGTCGGGGACCGTCACCCCGAGCGGTTCGAGTTTGCCCTCGACCAGGTAGCGGATGTTCTCGCCGCTGACCTCGCGCCCGAACCGCGCGCTGACGCGGTGGGCGATGAGCTCGACGTCGCGGACCCCGTCGATCGACGACGCCACGAGGTACAGCAGCCGGGACAGCTGCACGACCTGCCCGTCCCCCCGACGGGCGATGTACTTCGGCTCGGTGAAGCCCGAGCCCTGGTACTCACCGTGCAGCTGGAGTCCCGCACTCAGCCGCGGGACGAACGCGGCCGGCTGTTCGACGACCGGCAGGCTGCCCGTCGCCACCTGCTCGTACGTCACCGGCCAGCCGCCGGGCCCGGGTACCGGGCCCGTGTCGTGCAGCGTCGGCGCCCCGTCTCCGAGCACCGTCATATGTGGTCTCCCCCCACGTTCTCCCCCGTCCTCCCCGCAATCCCCCCGGCAACCCCGGGCCCCGGCCGGCCGGTTGCCCGGGACCGGGGTTGCCTCCGGGGGCGCACGCGCCGTGAGTCCTCGCGCGGTGCGCCCCCGTGGCGTCCTCGCAGCGCCGCCCGGGCGCTGCCGCCGTTACTGCGTGACGTTGATGCTCTGGGCGGCCTGCGACTGGGCGACCGAGTTGAAGGAGTGGTCGTTCAGCGCGGCGGACTCGTTGTGCGCCGAGATGTTGGCCACGTGCTTGGTGACGTTGACGGTCTTGCCGAAGCTGAACTTCAGGCGACCGAGGGCCTCACGGCCCGGCAGCAGCTCCGCGGACTCGCTGTCCAGCTCACGCATGTCCATGCTCATGACGGATGTCCTTTCGGTGGTTCAGGTGTGGGTTCGGGTGGCGGCGGATTACTGGTGAACGTTGATGCTCTGGCCGGCACCGGACTCGGCCACGGACCACGCCGAGTGGTCGTTCAGGGCGGCGGACTGGTTGGCGGCCGAGATGTTCGCGACGTGCTTGGAGACGTTGACGGTCTTGCCGAAGCTGAACTTCAGGCGACCGAGGGCCTCACGGCCGGGCAGCAGCTCCGCGGACTCGGCCTCGAGCTCGTGGGCGTCCATCATGATCAATTCCCCCTCAGGGATAGACATTTCCGGTCGGACGAAGTCAGGTTCCCCCCGGAATTCGTCCAACTTGGTCGGACGTGCTGTCCAACGAGATTGGACACTAGGGCCTGCCGGGCCCCTCGCGCAACCCCGTTCATGAATCGCCCCCCTGCTCCCCTCTCGGCCGTCGCGGCCCACGCCCGTAGAATCGGCCCCGACGTGGGGGATTTCCCCCACGCTCTGTCGGGCGGCGAGCAGGACGAGCAGGAAGTGACCACCAGTGGCCAACGCACTGCAGCAGTTGATCCGTGACCGCCTCGACCGCAAGGGCTGGTCCTACGGCGACGTGGCGCGGCGCGGCGGCGTCCCCCGCTCCACCGTCCACCACCTGGCCACCGCCGACCGTGTGGTGCGCATGCCGCAGCCGGCCACACTGGAGGGGCTGTCCAAGGGGCTGGAACTCCCGTTGGACACCGTGCGCCGCGCCGCGGCCGAGGCCTGCGGCATCCACGTCTACGGCCCCGGCACGGACGCCGAGGGCGGCACGCCCCGGCCCTCCGACCCCGAGGTGGACCTGCTGATCGCCAGCGTCCAGAAGCTCTCGGCCGACGACCGCCGCCATGTCGCGGCCCTGGTGGAGTCCCTGCTGGACCGCTCGTCACCGGAGAAGTGACGCCCCCCGGCCACCCGGCCGAACCACTCCCCGGCTCCACTGGCCCGGACCACGGACCGGACCACTCCCGGGCCACTCCCCAGACCAGGGACCGAACCACTCCTCGAGACCACTGTTCGGACCACCGGCCGTCCCCTCCCCGAAATCACTGCCCGGACCACCGACCGGGCGAATGACCGGACAGATGACCGACACGACCGTCCGGTGACGCCGGATGCCCGATTGCCCGCCATCTCGGAGAAAGAATCCGGACGGCCCCAAAACCACCGAGATCCGCCGCTAGTCTCTCGTCTGCCCGAGGCGCGAGAGCCGCACGACCCCGGGCTCCCAGGGGGGACATGTGTTGTTCGTGCATGGCGGTCCGACCACGGCCGTGGTCCGGAATCCCGCCGGAGACGCGGTGGTCCTGCTGTCCGGTGAGCTGCCCGACGTACTCACCGACCAGGCCCTCACCGAGCTCCTGGACCTGGCCGCCGCCATTCTGGAGGCGGACGAACTGGTCCTGTTCCACAAGTGCCTGAAGGCCCTGCGCCGCAACGGCATGAGAGCGGGCCGCCGCATCGAGGTCGACGGCGCCGTACTGACGGTCTACGAGGGCTGAACCACCCACACCTGGGCCCAGAGCCCGGTCCCGGCCCTTGCGTCACGTGAAGCTCGTTGTCGGCCAGGCCCGTCCGGATCTGCTGGTGCCGGAGTCGATCACGGACACCAAGCTGGAGTCCGACCTCGTTTCCCAGTGCTGTGACCGCGAAGGTTCACCGGGTTGGGTTGTCTTCAACGGCCACCTGTACCAGTACAGTCAGGGGTGAGCAGGCCGGGACGGCCTCCCGCCCACTGAGGGCCCAGACAGGGGCCGATCTCGTTGAACCGGTCCCTCGGCGGCGAACAACGTCGCCAAGATCGTCGCTGGCAGGTCAGACATCATCACGACGGAAGACCCCCGATGAAGAGGCTCACCGCTCACCTGGCCGGTATCACGCTGGGCATCGCGGCCGTGACCGGCTGCGGCGGGAGCGACGGGGGTGTGAAGGGGAACTCGAAGGTGGACATGCAGGAGGCGGCAGAGAAGGCGGACGCTCTGGTGTACCGGACCTTCAGCGCGGTCCACCCCCCGCTCGACTGGACGCATGACACTTCGGACCACGGCAGTTGCAGCGGCTCCGAGGCTTACGGGGATGTCACCCGCCGCGCGGTCGTCATGACGAAGGTGTCGGCGGACGGCGCGGGACTCTGCTGGGCGTCGTCGAGCGGTACTGGAAGAAGGCCGGACTGAAGATCACCAAGGTCGTTTCCGACAAGGAGTTCCCCGAGATGTACGCCGAGACTGATGACGGACTGTTGCGCACCGGCCTCGTCGTCGGCGGAGAAGGGCAGTTCTTCCTCGACGTGCAGACGGCCTGCGTTCGCACGTCTCAGGTCGAGGCGCCGGCGACTCAAACGCGGGGACACAGCTACTACGGCAAGGACGTACCACGCCCGAACGTGGTTGACCCCTTCTGGTCCTCTCACGAACCGGTAAGCGCTGTACCTGCAACCTAGGTGCGTCGTCAGCTCCCTGTGAAGAAATTGCGCACCCGGCGGCAACCGGACAGCGCTGCCGACCCCGCGGCCGCACCCCTCCCCCAGCCAAGGTGGGGTCCTCAGTGGGTGGTGCCCGGAACCGGACTTGAACCGGTACGCCCGCGAGGGGCAGCGAGGTTTAAGCTCGCCGTGTCTGCATTCCACCATCCGGGCAGGCCATGGGCTCCGCACTGCGGTTCCGAGCCTAGCGGGATGCGTCCCCCGGACAGCGGGTGGGTGTTCTCATGTTGTCTTGTTTTATTGACATGTGAGGGAGCATCAGCACTTACGGCAGGCCGTTGGCACTTGCCACCAGCCTTCCGGGTCGCGTCCGCCCGCACACGTGGAATGACGGAATTTCACCGTCCGAACAAGGGGGCTCCACCTGTTCCCGACATCCCCCTTCCAGGGGACGCGGCAGGGTGACTTCCGGGGCCGGCGTCATCCCCAGGTATGACGGGGGCCGGTGCGGTCCGACCCGAGTCGGCCCCCGGAACCGGAACAGCGGCTGACTACACGGGCCGATTCGGCGACCACGATGGACAGCGTCCCCGAGAACGTCGTCGTCCCGTCAGGAGCACCAAACCGTGACCACCTCCTCCATCGCCGGCCGGACCACCGCCGTGGCCGCGCGCGCCACGGATCTGTCCAAGGTCTACGGACAGGACGAGACCCAGGTGGTGGCCCTCGACCGCGTCTCCATCGACTTCGCGCAGGCCGAGTTCACCGCGATCATGGGCCCGTCCGGGTCCGGCAAGTCGACGCTGATGCACTGCGTGGCGGGGCTGGACACCTTCTCCTCCGGGTCGGTGCGCATCGGCGACACCGAGCTCGGCGCGCTGAAGGACAAGCAGCTCACCCGGCTGCGCCGGGACAAGATCGGTTTCATCTTCCAGGCGTTCAACCTGCTGCCGACGCTGACGGCCCTGGAGAACATCACGCTCCCCATGGACATCGCGGGCCGCAAACCGGACCGGCAGTGGCTGGACACGGTGATCGGGATGGTCGGGCTCGCCGACCGGCTGGGTCACCGGCCCTCGCAGCTCTCCGGCGGCCAGCAGCAGCGTGTGGCGGTGGCCCGCGCGCTGGCCTCCAAGCCCGAGATCGTCTTCGGTGACGAGCCCACCGGCAACCTCGACTCCCGCTCCGGCGCCGAGGTGCTCGGCTTCCTGCGCAACTCGGTGCGCGAGCACGGGCAGACCGTGGTGATGGTGACCCACGACCCGGTCGCGGCGGCGTACGCGGACCGCGTGGTCTTCCTCGCCGACGGGCGGATCGTGGACGAGGTGTACGGGCCGACGGCCCAGTCCGTCCTCGACCGCATGAAGCAGTTCGACGCCAAGGGCCGCACCAGCTGAGAGCCGCGCCGGCCGGCGATCCTTCCGGCCGACCATCCTTCCGGCCGGCGATCCTTCGGTGATCCTTCCGGCCACTCCGGCCTTGCGGCGCGTGTGTCGCGCGTCCGCCCACCTCGGCCCGCCGGGGGCCATGCCGCTCCGGCCGCCCGGGGGCCGTCCCTCTCCGCCCGCCCGGGCTCTCCCGCTCCGGCCGCGCGGCCCCCGCCCACTTCCGCCTCGTACCCCTGGACTGAGACAACCCATGTTCCGCACCGCCTTGCGCACTGTGCTCGCGCACAAGGCCCGGCTCCTGATGACCGTGCTCGCCGTGATGCTCGGCGTCGCCTTCGTGTCGGGGACCCTGGTCTTCACCAACACCATCTCCGACGCCTACCAGAAGAGCTCCGCCAAGGGCTTCGGCCACGTCGACGTCGCCGTGCGCGCCGAGTACCAGGAGGGCGAGGGCGACCGCGTCGGCAGGACCCCCGAACTGACCCGGGCGACGCTGCAGAAGAGCGCCCGGGTGCCTGGAGCCGCCTCCGCCGTCGGCGTCGTCAGCGGCTTCACGGCCGTCGCCGGCAAGGACGGCAGGCTGATCGGCGACGGCTTCCAGTCGCAGGGCGGCAACTACTGGGGGACCGAGGACCCCCGGTACCCCCTGAAGGACGGCGTCGCCCCGCACGGCCCCGGCCAGGTCGCCATCGACTCCGAGACCGCCCGCCGCACCGGTTACCGGGTCGGCGACACCGTGCGCATCTCCGTCGACGGACCCGTCCTCACCCCGCGGATCACCGGCGTCTTCACCACCGACGACGGCAACGTCGCCGCCGGCGGCAGCCTCGCCCTGTTCGACACGGCCACCGCCCAGAAGCTGTTCGGCAAGCCGGGCACGTACGACGAGATCGACGTCCGGGCCAAGGCCGGCACCAGCCAGGCGGAGCTGAAGGCGCAGCTGGACCGGGCGCTGCCGAAGACCACGCGGACCACGACCGGGCAGCAGCTCGCCGACGACCAGGCGCGCATGATCTCCGCCTCCATGAGCGGACTGCGCCAGGGCCTGCTGGTCTTCGCCGGTATCGCGCTGTTCGTGGGCACGTTCATCATCGCCAACACCTTCACCATGCTGGTCGCCCAGCGCACCCGGGAACTCGCGCTGCTGCGCGCCGTCGGCGCCTCGCGCCGGCAGGTCACCCGGTCGGTGCTGACCGAGGCGCTGGTGGTGGGCGTGGTGGCCGCCGTGACCGGCCTGGTCGCCGGCATCGGGATCGGCGCGGGCCTGCGGTCCCTCATGGGCTCCCTGGGCGCCACGGTGCCCGACGGCCCGCTGGTCGTCACGCCCGGCACGGCGGCCGCCGCGCTCGCGGTCGGCGTGCTCGTCACCGTGCTGGCCGCCTGGCTGCCCGGCCGCCGGGCCGCCAAGATCCCGCCGGTCGCGGCCATGAGCAGCGTGCACGCCAAGGCGACGACCAAGTCGCTGGTGCTGCGCAACACGCTCGGCGCCCTGTTCTCGGCGGCCGGCGTGGCCGTGGTCCTCGCGGCCACCACGATGGACGGCTCCGACGGGCAGGCCCCGATGGGCCTGGGCGCCGTGCTGCTGATCACCGGCGTGTTCGTGCTGACCCCGCTGCTGTCCCGCCCGCTGATCGCGGCCGCCGCACCGGTGCTGCGCGCGTTCGGCGTCTCCGGCCGGCTCGCCCGGCAGAACTCGGTGCGCAACCCGCGCCGTACGGCGGCCACCGCCTCCGCGCTGATGATCGGACTGACCCTGATCACCGGTATGACGGTGATGGCCGGCAGCCTCCAGCACTCGATCGACAAGATGGCCTCCGCCGCGATCCGCGCCGACTACGTGGTGTCGATGGCGAACGGCAACCCCCTCTCCCCGGACGTCGACCGCAGGCTCGCCGCCGCCGACGGGGTCACCGCCACCAGCCCGCTGCGCAACGCGGCCTCCCGCGTCGACGGCGAGACCGAGTACCTCACCGGCGTCAACGGCCCGGTGTTCGGTGAGCTCACCGACCTGAAGGTCGACGACGGCACGTTCAGGATCGGCGGCACCCGGGTCGTGGTGGACGACGAGACCGCCGAGTCGCACCACTGGAAGGCCGGTTCCGGCTTCACCGTCGCCTACGAGGACGGCCGCAAGCAGCGGCTGACGGTCGCCGGGGTCTACCAGGGCAACGACATGATCCGCGGCATCCTCCTGGACAACGCCACCCTCGCCCCGCACCAGAGCGACCCGGCCGACATGCAGGTCATGGTGAAGACCTCCGGCGGCGCCTCCCAGGCCGCCAAGGACAGGCTGACCGAGGCCCTCGGGGACAACCCGGCGATCAAGGTGCAGGACAAGAAGGACATCTCCAACAGCATCGCGCAGATGTTCACCCTGATGCTGAACATGCTCTACGGCCTGCTCGCCATGGCGGTGATCGTCGCGGTCCTCGGGGTCATCAACACCCTGGCGATGTCGGTGTTCGAGCGCTCCCAGGAGATCGGCATGCTCCGCGCGATCGGCCTGGACCGCCGGGGCGTCAAGCGGATGGTCCGGCTGGAGTCGCTGGTGATCTCCCTGTTCGGCGGGGTGCTCGGCATCGGGCTCGGCGTGTTCTTCGGCTGGGCGGCCGGTGAGCTGCTGGGCACCAGGATGGCGACGTACGAGCTGGTGCTGCCGTGGGCGCGGATGGCGGTGTTCCTGCTGCTGGCGGCGGCGGTCGGGGTGCTGGCGGCCCTGTGGCCGGCCCGCCGGGCGGCCCGCCTGAACATGCTGCAGGCCATCAAGTCCGAGTAGCCGGGCACGCGGAGGGCCCCGTTCCTGCTTGGGTTCAAGGGGTCGTCGCAACACCACTTGGTTTCAGGTGGTGAGTAGATCACGTAGACGCTCGGCTGGGGTATCCCAGCCGAGCGTCTT
>NZ_JBJDQT010000056.1:0-7903 GCF_044903565.1 Streptomyces sp. NPDC004065
CCGGCGACAACGCCGCGATGGAGAGCTTCTTCGCACTGCTGCAGAAGAACGTCCTCGACCGCCGCGCCTGGGCCACCCGCCAGGAGTTGCGGATCCCGATCGTCACCTGGATCGAGCACACCTACCACCGGCGCCGACGGCAGCGACGCCTGGGCCGATTGACCCCCGTCGAGTACGAGACCACCATGACCCCACCCGCAGCTCTGGCTGCATAACCCCGCTGTCACCTGATCATGCAGCAGTCCCCTTCGACGTACTCAAGGGCGTTCAGATCGAGTCCTACAACTTGACCGTCGAACGCGACGAGGCCGGCACCAAGCTGGCACGCCAGCGCTACGGGAAGCGGCCCGAGCCGCACTCCGGCGACCCAATCGACGCCGTGCCCTGGCACATGGCCAACGCTCGGCTGCTGATGGAGAAGGACGGCTTCCACGAGACCTTCGCCTTCCTGTACCGAGGAGACAAGATCGTGCAGCTCGGCACTCTCGTCTTCGACAGCCAGGGCACGAAGATCCTCTCCTTCGAGAAGCTCGCGAACCAGGTGAAGGCGATGAAGGCCGACGGCATCGTCGTGACGTCGGAGTCATGGTTCGCCAAACCCACAGGCAAAGAGGAGGAACTGGGCACCCTCTTCTTCCCGGCGCGTGACCGCCTGGACCGGCTGGAGGCGCTCACCGTCTACGCTGCGACCCGTGATGGCCGCAGGGCGGGACAGATGTCCATGGTCACTCGTGGCCCGAACGGACAGACGACCTGCTCTGACCCACAGGACATCGAGTATGCGGTGGCTCACACCCTCGCTCCCGTTCTGAGAATGTGGGATGAGACAGGGCAGCCGACGAGCTGACCACGACATGAAGTTGAGCGACCTCAGCCCGCTGATGGCACGCCGCCAAGACGGCGGCCTCAGCTTTGCCCGCTTCCGCGCCGACCCGGCGCTGGTCTACCTGCAGTGGCCGGACGACGTCCTCGAACAGTTCCTCTTCGACCACGGCGACAACGCCACCTTCGTACGCGACTACGGCGGCATCGACCTGCACGACGTCAGGTGGCGGCTGGAGACGATCCCGGCCGC
This sequence comes from Streptomyces sp. NPDC004065, assembly GCF_044903565.1. NCBI lineage: Bacteria > Bacillati > Actinomycetota > Actinomycetes > Kitasatosporales > Streptomycetaceae > Streptomyces > Streptomyces sp. NPDC004065. The sequence continues at coordinate 1,076 of NZ_JBJDQT010000056.1, forward strand.
GGACTTCGTCGGGATGCCGACCGGAGCGTCCGATGCCGGCTGTATCGAGATCTACGCCGAGAACCCGGTGCACTGGGTCAACGTTCGCCGCCCTGAGGTGGGTCGGCACTGGGAAGAGCACGGGACGTGGCTACGCCCGCCGATCCTGATCGCCCGACGCCTCCTGGATGCATCAGACAGCGGGCTGCAGGTCGTGGAGGGCAGGACGCGTGTTGGTGTCCTGCGAGGCCGCCTGCGCGAGGGGCTGCATGCCGCGTCCCACCATGAAGCCTGGGTTGGGCGCGCGTGACAGCGCTTCGCGCACCAGGATGCGTACGCTGCGAGCGTTTGACCGTTCTTCGAGGAAGAGCTGCGGATGACTGAGAACCCGTCTGTGCCCGGACCGCGCCGGGACCTGGCGATGCACAACGACTGGTGGGCTGCGGGCTGGGACCACGTCCTGCCCCGCCAGAGCTTCCCGCTGACGATGCTCATCGGGACCGCGAGCCAGCCCGGTTTCACCGGCTCCCTGGACGAACTCCTGCAGGAGCTCTTCGAAGGCCACTGGGACATGATCGGCGGCGATCTCGACGGCGCGCTCACGTTCTCGTGGCCCGATGAGGAATGGGACTACGAGGAGGCGCCGGAGGGGCGCGAAGCGAACGAGGCCCATCGCTGGGAGAAGTTCGGCGCCATGCTCACGGCCGCCGGCTACCCGGTGCCCAAAACCGTGCGGGACCTGTCCGAGCTCTACCTGACGTGGGGCCTGGCGCGCCGCGAGGAGACGCCGGACGGCACCCGGTGGTCGATGCCCGCCGCGCTGCCGTTGCCTGGTGACCTGCTGCCCCTGGACGCCGACCTCGCCAAGCGGCTCGATGGGATCCGCTGGACCTTGCGCACCGGCCCGCTCGTCGACGGGCTCATCAACCACTTGGTCGACGATCTGGGCGAACCGCAGGAGATCCTCACGTCCCTGGACCGGCTGGCGGCAGCTACGGGCCAGGACGTCGACGACGTCCGGCTCGCTCTCGCGGAACTCGTGAAATCCGGGGACGCCCAGGTGCAGCGCGGCGAGGAGCTGGCCGACGCGGAGCGCTTGGAGGCCCACCGCCGCTTCCGCCTGGTCATGGACTGGGAGCACTTCCACGAGAACCGCATCCAGGTCAGCCGGGGGTGACTGAGGCCGTGCACGGCACCGTGGGGACCAGCGACACGCGCCTGATCGTGCTCCGCGGCAACAGCGCCTCGGGCAAGTCGTCCGTCGCGGCGGGCCTGCGCGAGAAGTTCGGCCGCAACCTCGCCATCGTCGCCCAGGACAACCTGCGCCGCATCGTGCTGCGCGAACGCGACCGGCCTGGGGCTGCGAACATCGGCCTGATCGACCTCACCGCCCGCTACGCGCTCGACAACGGCTTCCACGTCGTCCTGGAGGGCATCCTGTACGCCGACCGCTACGGCACGATGCTCCAGGACCTGGTCCGCGCCCACCGAGGCGTCTCACGGTGCTACTACCTCCATGTGCCCTTCGAGGAGACGGTGCTCCGGCACGCGACGAAACCAGATGCCGAGTACCTCGCGCACGTCAACGAGGGCCACCTACGCGACTGGTATCGAGAGAAGGACCTGCTCCCCAACGGCTTGGAGACCGTCATCGACGCGGCCAGCACCCTGGACGACACGGTCCAACAGATCCTCTCCGAGAGCGGCCTGGACGGCATTCCCCCGATCGACCGCTGAGGGGCGCCGCCGCAGGTACGGTCAGTTTCACGGCAGGTAAGACGGCACACACCACCGGACCCAGGGGGGCCAATGGGCGTGGAGAACGGACCGCAGAGCATCCCGTGGGGCGGCGAGTGGCGACGCCACCTCCGCTCCGACGCCGAGATGGATCTCGTGCGCTCGTGGATGCGCCGCGTCGAATGCCCGACCTGCAAGACAGCCGCAGGGCGGGCCTGCCGCACCGCGGGGGGCCGCCCGACCAACGAACACCGTGCACGCCGTGACGCCGTCGGCCCCATCCCGTACGCGAAGTGGCGCAAGGAGGGCCTCATCCCGGAGCAGCGGACGTACACGATTCCGGCCGTACTCAAGGAGTCGGAGAAGGCCCGCGCCGACTTCAACGTGGACACCGCCCTGGCCGACGGTGTGGCGGTCGTCCGCATGTTCCTCGCCGACCGGCTCGGGTTGTTCCTCCAGGGCGAGGAGGCCATGGACCGCATCGACGACGCCGTGCGCAAACTGATCGAGGTACGCGGCCCAGTGGGGACGGCCGACGTGGTCACTGTCCTCGCCAGCCAAGTCGCCTCGCTGCTGGCTGCGAACGCCGGACCCGACGGCGATCCGGAGGCCCTGTTCGACACGATGATCCGCGCGCAGATCGACATGGTCCGCAGGATGAATGCGATCGAGAAGGAACGAGCCGACGGCTGACCGGCCGGCCAACACTGGTGCAGTACCAACCTGCACGCTGGCGGTGTCCCGTTCGAGCGAAGGGATGAGCTGTGCCCGACCGACCTGAAATCGTCTGCATCTGCGGCTCTACCCGGTTCGTGGACGAGATGCGTGCGGCGAATCGTGATCTGACCTTCGCCGGGGTCATCGTTGTCGCGCCAGGCGAAGCAGACGAGTTGATCACCGACAAGCAGAAGAAGGCGCTGGACGCCCTCCACCTGCGCAAGATCGACCTGGCAGACCGGGTTCTGGTCGTCAACCCTGGCGGGTACATCGGCGAGTCCACGAGCAGGGAAATCGACTATGCCCGCGCCATCGGCAAGCCGATTTCGTGCACCCATCCCGCCCCCGCTGCAACGTAGTTCGCCGGGGGAGGACCCCAAGATCCCAGGACCTACACGCACACCAGTGCGATGCCCCCAGCTCAGAACCCCCGGGCATCGCACCCCAGTGCGTGTAGGACCTGGGCGCGGTGCCGCTGGCCCCGGACAGCGAAGGACCCCGGGCCGCCATGCGCCCCGGGGTCCTGTCCGCCGGTCTCACCGCCGCTCACCAGTCGTCAGGTGCGCTGCCCACCCACGCGATCGGCCGGCCCTCGCTGTTGCGGCCCCAGTGCGGTTCCTCCATCGAGGTCTCGTGCCCGTCGGGCAGGACGCAGATCCGCCCCCAGCGGCCGTGCTTGCCCCCACAGAGCCCGGTGAGCCGGGCCGCGTCGCCCTCCGCCACGGCCTGGTCGTAGCGGTCCTGGAACGGCTGGAGACGGGCGCACAGCTCCATGCCGAGCTCCGTCTCCGCCGCCTCCACCCGCTCTCGCGCCTCCTGTACCCCCGGGTCGGACAGCACAGCCGAGATGACGTCCTCCGCCTCCGCGAAGGCCCTGGTGCGCGCGTGCCGCCGCACAGCGTCCTGCACGCGCCGCTCTTCCTCGGGTGCGGTCATCACGCCGCTCCTTCCGTGGCCGCCCACTCCAGCCCGAGGCCAGCGAGCGCGGCGAGCTTGTCGGCGGTCAGCTTGGCCCGGCGGCTCTTGCTGTTGGACAGGAACACTCCGAGCTTGACCTCCGACCCGTCCGGCAACGCCTCTACGTGGCCCCTGGGGACCTTCACAGAGCCCGTGCGGGCCTTGTACTGCGCCAGGGCCGCAACGCCCCTCTCGAAGGCGCTCACGGGCGCCGTGGACGGCTTCGCGGACACGTCCGGCTCCACCGGGGCCGGGGCGAGCGGGGTGACGCCGACGGCCTCCAGGCGCTCGCGCTGCCCGTCGGCCAGGGCCGCCCACACTTCGGGCTTCCGCTGCCGGGCCAGCCACTTCCCGACGTCCATGCCGTGCACGGTGAAGCCGGGCAGGACCTCCGCCGGGCCTTCCTCGTCGCGCACCAGCTCGCGCAGCGCGGCGTAGTGCCGCTGCCACTCGGTGGGCCACGACGGGTTCCAGTCCTCGTCGATCTCCTTCAGTGCGGCCTCCCACTCGGGGTGTTCGGCCAGCGCACCGGGACGGCGCAGGTTGCTCAACCACTGCCCCACGGGCTTGTCGAGCGCCGCCGCCGACCGGGGAGCGCACAGCGTCCAGTGCTCCGCGAAGTACACGCGGGCCGCCGCCAGGTTCTCCTGGAACCGCGCGTCGGCCGCCGACCAGGCCATGCCCAGCTTCTCCAGCCGCGCCGCGCGCCTGTCGCGGGTCGTTTCTTATGCGCAGCGGGTGAGCTCTGAGCTGGGGATTTCTCAGTTGTCGTGGGTTGTTTTCGGTGCTGATGGTCCTGCTGGGCGTGGCTTGGCGGGATCTTGCGGGTCCCTGGCCTGGGGTTGTGCAGTTTGTTCGGGTGGCATGCAGATGGATCGGGCCCCTACTTGTAGAGCGTGCAGAGTGTTGGGTGCGGGGTCATGTGGTGGCGCCGGAGTCTGGGGGTGGAGTCGGGCTGGTGGCGGGTCGGTGCTCGCGGAGTGCTCGGAGGATGTTGGCGTGGTGTTCGTCGGCAGGACTGTTGCCGGTCTCGGACTGGAGGAGGGGGCCTAGGCGTGTGTAGAGGTCGTCGAGGCCGAACATGACGTCGAGGCCGGCCAGGACACTCTCGTCGATGAGGCGGTGCGGGCGTGGCGTGGGGTGGAGGAGTTGGCCCAGCAGGGGGAGCGGTTCCCATCCGTTGTCAAGGCGTTGGCGTAGCCAGGGGCGCAGGCTGTCGGGGTGGGTGTGGCGCCACATCCAGATCAGGTCGGTGTCGGACTCGGTGAGTTCCTCAGCAGGTCTGCCCGTGGTGGGCGCTAGGTGCTGGGCGATCTGCGCGGTTACGGCGTCGCGGGCCTGAAGAGACCAGTCTTCGGTGGTCTGTACTTCTTCGGAGTCGTCGTTGTCTGAATTGGTGGCGCGGTGCAGGGTCCGGGTGGCCAGGACCGTTCCGTCGGGGGTGGCGGCCATGGCGGCCAGTACGGGAGCTCTTTGTTCTGGTGGGAGGTCGGTGAGGAGGTCCCGGGCCAGGAACTGCAGGCTCATGCCGCTGTTGACCAGGCCCATCATTTCCGGTTCGGCGGTCAGCTGCCCGTAGCTGTCCGCCATGGCCTTGAGCAGTGCAGCGGCGGGGAGGCGGATGCCGGCGCTGCGGCGCTGCTCGATCCGGCGGGTGATGCGGTGGGTGTCGTCACGGAGGCGGAGCAGCAGTTCGGCTGCTTCCTCTCCAGGGGCGTCGGCGGTCAGCTGGGCCAGGGCCTGGTCGAAGGCGGCTTCGGGGAGGTCGTCGTCGGGAACGCTGAAGACCATGTACCGGTCGAAGTAGTCGGTGCTGCCGATCCCGCGGCGTTGGGCGGCGGCTTTCGTGTCGCTGCCGTTGCCGAGGTCCTGCTGGACTTTCGGAAACAGCAGAGCGAGCAGGTTGAGCACGCCTTTGATGTGTTCTTCGGCCACGCCGGCTTCGCCCAGCCGGTTCCGCCAGCGTTCGGCTCGTTCGCCGGGCTGTTGTGTGCTGTGTCGCTGTGCTGGGTCGATGCTGGTACCAGTCAGCTCAGCGCGGTGCCGTCTCAGGAGCCGGTAGACGCCGGGCTCGTTGGTGCGCAGGAAGGTGACGGTGAGGAAGTCGACCAGGTCCACGTTTCCGGCGAGGGAGCTGAGAGTGGCGTCGGCCTGCCCGAAGTAGCGTTTGACGGCCCGTGGTGTCTGCAGCCTGTCTTGCAGGTGCCGGAAGTAGGCCTCGGAGAAGCGTCGTTCCTCGTTTGGCGTCATGGACAGGCCGTGGGAGTCCAGCAGGGCGTTGAGGGCGCGGATACTCATGGCGGCGGCGTCGCGTTCGCGGAACGCGGGAAGGTCGAGCCGTACCTGGATGATCTTTTCCAGGAACTCGCGGGCCCTGCCTTCGCTGTTTCCCACGAGGTCGCTGCGTTGCAGGACGTCCAGCAGCGTCTGCTCGTCGAAGCTGATCAGGTAGTAGACGTTCGGTAGATGGCCCACCAGGCGTACCAGTTTGAAGACAAGGAGCAGCTCGTCGGGGGTGAGGCGGTCCAGGTCGTCCATGACGACCAGGACGGGCTGCCCTGCCCGCCGCAGTGCGTCTTCGGCCTTCCGCTTGGCCGCCGAGGCGCTGGTGTCTCCGCTGATGCGGTCGCTGAAAGCCTTGATCAGGCCTTCTGAGTCGAGGCCGGCCAGCGCGGTGAGTTTGCCCAAGGGGCTGATGGCCTGCCCGAAGCCTCCGAGCGTTTTACGGACTTCTGACCAGCGCCTTCCTTTGGGAAGGGCGGCACGAACTTCGCTGAACAGGGCGGCGGTCAGCGTCTCCAGGTCGGAGTACAGCCATGGGTTGAGCTCCGCGATCAGCCAGTCATCGCCGCCGTCCTGTCGCTGCAGGAGGCGTATCACTTTGCCCAGGACCGTCGATTTTCCGGAACCCCAGGGGCCGATCAAAGCCAGGACGCCGGTTTCGGTCTGGGCCCGGACGCGCCCCAGCAACTCCACCGCGTGCCGCGCGTACTGTTTACGCCCCAGCAGGTCGGACCCCTCGTCGTCGAGGAACGGTTCGTCGTTGAAGAAGCGCGCGTCGCTCATCGGCATAGCGTGCCTGACCGCGTTGCTGCCTCGCTGCAGATTGGCCGAGGCGGTCAGGTGGTGGGGCGGATGCCGATGGTGGTGAGGAGCTCCTGTTGGGTGGGGTGGAGGGTGTTCCAGCGGGTGCGTTGCCGCTCGGCCCACCTTTGGAGGGTGGGGGAGTGGTCCTGGCCGGTGTGGTGGTGCAGCTTGGCTTGGTGGTAGGTGCGTTGCCAGGTGTGGGGCCGGGGTGGGTGAACCGTTCCGGGTTCGGTAGGGACTCGATCATTTGAGAGGTTCGAGTCATGGCACGTCCTTCCCCTTATCCGCTTGAGCTGCGCCGTCGTGCGGTGCGGATGGTCGCCGAGGTGCGGCCCGACTACGACACCGAGT
>NZ_JBJDQT010000057.1:0-7562 GCF_044903565.1 Streptomyces sp. NPDC004065
ACTCGGTGTCGTAGTCGGGCCGCACCTCGGCGACCATCCGCACCGCACGACGGCGCAGCTCAAGCGGATAAGGGGAAGGACGTGCCATGACTCGATCCTCTCAAATGATCGAGTCCCTACCGAACCCGGAACGGTTCACAATGTGCTCACGCATCCGCAGTGACTTCGGACGCCACACAATCCAGATCGCCCCGACACCGGCAGCGGCGTCGACATCGGCCGACACCACACTCAGCACGCGCCGCGGGATCCACCACGGCTGTGGCGCATCTCTGACCAGCACTCGCCGCGCCACACCCCGCAGAAATGTCTCCAACCGGGGTCCCGTCCACACGGCCTCTCCCCATGCCTGCATGCGCCTGCGATACCCGGCATGCGAGAGCATCAAGCCTGAAGCCGGTAAGGCAAGCCTCGCACCCCTCAGACCGAAAGATCATAACGGGACAGCCCTTAGGGCGCCGCAGATGCGGGAGACCTCGCTCTTGGAGATGCCGGTGTCCCCGCCCAGGGCCTTGACCAGGTCGTCCACGCTGCGGGTGGACACCCCGTGCACGTATGCCTCCATGATCACGGTGTAGAGGGCTGGTCAATTCGGCGTCGGCGTTCCAGCAGGGACGGGAAGAAGGATCCGGTGCGGACCTTGGGGATCGCCAGGTCCAGGTCCCCGGCCTGCGTCGTCAGTACCTTCTCGCGGTGCCCGTTGCGCATCGTCGTGCGGGTCTCGCTGTGCTCGCCCGGTGCGGCACCGATGTGCGCGGTGGCCTCGGCCTCGATGAGTTCCTGCAGGATCCGCTGGGCCAGGGCACGGACCAACTCGATTCCGTCCGCCTACGCAGTGACTCCATCAGCCGGAGTAAGTCATGCTGGGACAAGGCCATCGCGCGTCCTCTCGTTCAACGAGCCTCTCTACTCGGAGAGTTGCGCGATGGCCGCCCCATGACCAGGGGCTATGCATTGATCGCTGTTACACCACTCGGCGGGACACCATCCAACCTCCACCGCCCCAAGCGCTACAGCCGCCACCTGCGACGGGTGTTCTACATGTCCGCGCAGACCAGCATCATCCGCGAGGGCCCGAACCGGGACTTCTACCTCAAGAAGCGCGGCGAGGGCTGCAAGCACGTCCAGGCCGTCATCGCTCTGGCCCGTCGGCGAGCCAGCGTTCTGTGGGCTCTTCTGCGCGACAACCGGGTCTTCACCCCCGCCCTGCCAGAAACGCAAGCGGCTTGACTTCGTCATTGAGACTCCTGGAAGGACTACCGCGACCTGATTCAGACCGCCCACCAGCAACTCGGCGGCCCGATCGTGCTGGTCTGGGACAATCTGAACACCCACCTGACGGCCGGGATGCGCCGCTACATCGCCGAACGCGACTGGCTCACCGTCTACCAACTCCCGCCCTACGCACCAGACCTGAACCCGGTCGAAGGCATCTGGTCGGTGCTACGGCGCACCACCACGGCCAACCGCGCCTTCACCGACCCACGCGACCTGGTCACCGCCGTCCGGCGGGGCCTACGCCAGCTCCAGTACCGCCACGACGTCCTCGACGGCTGCCTCACCGGAACCGGACTCGTGCTCGCCCCACCATGACGACATCGCGCTTTCAACGTCAGTAGTCCCCTCGAGTCGGTCCCTGGCCCGCCAGGATGTCGGCGAAAACGATGACGGTCGCGCTCTCGCCGTATTTCGCCGACTGCTCCTGCCGGAAATCGCCGCTCCGCACGAGGATCTGGCGGATGTGGATCTTGGTGCCGATGGGGAAGGTCATCTCCTCCTCGGACTGGTTGTTCCTGCCGAGCGCCCTTCCCCGGTGGTCCTCCGGGAGGCCGAACTCCCAGACGATCTCCTTGCCGGCCACATACGTGTGGGTCAACGGATCGCCGTACGTGGTCGACAGGATCGCCGGCCACTCGATCGTCTGGTCGACCGAGACGTAGCCACCGTCCGGGTGGTTCTCCTGCTGCTTGAGGATGCCGCCGAACGACTCGTACATGTGCTTGCTGTCGCCCCGCACCACGTTGCCTTCCTCGTTCGCGCGGGGCGTCGCGAAGTCGTCCCACACGCCGTTGATCCGGGCGAAGATGCCGAAGGTGTCCGCGAGGTGCTTCTCGTCCCACGCCGCTGTAATCTCCTCGTCTGCGTACCCCCGCGCCATGGCGACACTGCGCCACGCGTCGAGCACCTCGCTCTCCTTCGACTTGTAGGAGAAGCCGGGGGCGGCGATCTCGCCGGGGGTGAAGCCGACCTGCCCGAGGGCCGCGAGGAGCGGGTTGATCCGGCGGTAGTCGGCGCTGAGGTAGTTCTCGCCGAGGTCGAGGTCCTTCTGCTTCTGCTTCGCCGCGAGGACCGCCGGGTCCAACTCCGCGGCGCGAGCCGCTTCGTACTCCGCGCGGGACGCCTCCCGCCCCTCGACCGTCCCCCACGACTTGTCCATGAGGGACGCCCGGGGCTTCTTGCCGTCCGCGCCCGCGGAGATCAGATAGGACCCAAAGCTCAAACTGAGGATCGTCTGCCCCTCGATGTCCCCCTCGTCCGTGTGCTTGACGACCTGGGTCCCGTTCGGGAGGCCCGCCGCGAGGGTGCGCTGCACGGGCGCCTTTGCCGCACCGGCCGTCCCGGTCTCGGGGCCGTCCGAACGCTGCACGCCGGAGGTTGCCCGGGGGGCCGGACGGCTCATCACCGCGCGGGCGTTGGCCTCGGCCTCGCGCTCGAAGCGGTCGGAGGGGTCGGAGACCCTCAGCCCGTTGCCGTTGTCGGTACCGCTGACCGGTCCCCGGCGCTGCTGGATGACGTGGGTGAGCTCGTGGGCGAGGGTGTGCGCGTCGCCCCCGCCCGCAGCGAGGACGACGTGGTTGCCGGAGGTGTAGGCACGCGCGCCGACCTCGGCGGCGGAGGCGTTCGCGGCGCTGCCGGTGTGGATGCGTACGTCGGAGAAATCGGCGCCGAGGCGGGACTCCATGTCCGTACGGGTGGCCTGGTCCAGGGGCCGGCCGGGGCTGCGCACGACGTCGTGGACGGAGGAGCGCTGGGCGGCGGGGTACTTGAAGCCCTCGTGGCCGCAGCCGTCCCCGTGCCGGTGCTCCTCCTCGTCCAGGCCGCCGGCCCGGCGGAGCATCTGGACGACCGCCGCGTTGCCCACGGTGCCCTGGAGGGCGAGGAGTCTGGACCGTGGGTGCCCGGCCTCGGCGGGCGCGTGCCTCGCCTCCCGGCCAACCCTGGCCCCGGTGGCTTCCTCGTTCTTCCGCTCGCGCATCGGGCTCCGCCCCTCCTGGGATCGTCGGCGACGTTCCACTCAACCCGACGGCCAGGGCGCGGCGGAAGGTACTTTAGGGCAGAGCTCGGGGGTCCCTGCGACGGTCTCCTGCGGCACTTCCGTACAAGCGGTTTGGCAGCAGGGTGTGGACGAACCACTCGGGCGCGGTCGGCGGGAACCACCACGCCGGGCGGTCAGGCGCGCGTACCTGAGCCGGCAGGGCCGACGTCCCGGACATGGCCCGGACGGGGCCGGCCTTCCGTCCTCCCAGGTCCACCGACAAAAGTGATGTTCCGACAGGCCCGTACCCCTAGGGGGTGTCCGCAAAGTCAGGTCAGCCAGAGTCGGAGGCAGGCGAGGGTGACCAGGGCTTGGTAGTGGCGGGCTCGTTTGTCGTAGCAGGTGGCCAGGGCTTCGTTGTGCTTCAGCCGGTTGAAGCAGCGTTCGACGACGTTGCGGCGACGGTAGGCCGCGCGGTTGAGCCGGCACCGGCTCTCGCCTCGCCGGATACGGCCGTTGATCTGGTCGATGCGTTCAGGGATCGCTGCTTTGATGCCCCGGCCGCGAAGGTAGGCGCGGATCTTCAGGGATGAGTAGCCCTTGTCCGCGGCCACCAGTTCTGGCCGGGTGCGAGGGCGGCCCGGCCCGCACCGCTCGATGCGGATGCGGGCCATGACCTGCTCGAACTGGGTGCAGTCGTTGACATTGCCGGCGGTGAGAGTGAAGGCCAGGGGACGTCCCTGCCCGTCGCAGGCGAGGTGGATCTAATAGCTCATCGGTGGGCCCGAGCACGGAAGTGCAAGGGCTCGTCGAACGGCGCGCCGGAGGCCGGCCCCCGTTCCGGGATGAGATCCCCGTGTTCAGACCGGCTCCTGCTCGCCACCCGTCCTGCCGGGCGGAGATCTCAGGTGGATCCGGGACTGAAAGCCCTCATCGAAGACTGGTCCCGCCCGGCAGGAGTGTCGGTGTCAGGTTTCATGTCGCCAGCCCGCCAGCAGGGGCCAACCTCTCAGTAGTTCGCGAGCCCAGAGCTCTCCAGCAGACCGAGGTCCCTGCCGGTCGCTGGAGACACGAACGGCTCATGAGATGGCGTGCCTTGAGCACTTCTATTAGAGCGCCGCGTGCTCCGCATGGAGCTGACCTGCAGCTTTGCTGCACTACGAGGTGATGGAGGAAGAGCTTGAGCACGATCTTCTGCGGCATCGACTGGGCGGAAGGGCATCACGACGTAGCCCTGGTCGACCAGGACGGCAGTCAGCTGGCCAAGCTGCGGATCAGCGACGACAGCGCTGGGTTTCACGCGCTGATCGAACTGCTAGCCCGCCACGGAGACTCCGCCGAGAACCCGGTTCCGGTCGCCATCGAGACCCCGCGCGGCCTGCTGGTCGCCAACCTGCGAGCCACCGGCCGGAAGATCTACTCGATCAACCCGCTGGCCGCCGCTCGATACCGCGATCGTGGCAGCGTCTCGCGGGCCAAATCCGACGCCGCCGACGCCCGAGTGCTGGCCAACATCCTCCGGACCGACCTGCATGCTCACCGGCCGCTGCCCCAAGACAGCGAAGCCGGCCAGGCTGTCGCGGTCCTGGCCCGTGCCCATCAGGACGCGATCTGGGATCGACAGCAGATGGTCAACCGGCTCCGCTCTCACCTGCGCGAGTACTACCCGGCTGCCCTGATGGCTTTCCACGGCCCCGGCAAGCCAGGACTCGACTCAGCACGCGCTCGCGTTGTGCTCGCTGCCGCACCCACCCCGGCCGCAGCGGCCAAACTCACCCGCAGCCAGTTGCGTGCCTTGCTCAAGCGAGTCGGGCGACCGCGGTGCGGCGAGGCGGAAGTCGAACGGCTGAGGGAGATCTTCCGCGCGGACCACTTGCACCAGCTACCCAAGGTCGCAGAGGCCATGGGACGCCAAGCCATGGCTCTCGTCCAGCAGGTCAACGCCGCATGCGATTCCGTTGCCGACCTCGCCGCAGCGACAGAGGAGGAGTTCCTCGCTCACCCAGACGCCGACATCATCACCAGCTTCCCGGGACTGTCCGCTGTGTCCGGAGCTCGAGTTCTCGCCGAGGTCGGAGACGACCGAGAGCGCTTCGCGGATGCCAGAGCGATCAAGGCTTAGAAGCTGTTGTCTTTCCGGGCTTGAGGACTGTGTTTCCGCTGGCCAGGCATAGGTTGGTGGCCCTGTGGGAGTGGTGAACTGTCGTGTCGCCGTTCCCGTGGAGGTCGTGGATGCCGTCGGTCTTGGGGCTGCTTGAACACCGCGAGCTCGCTGCTCGGCGTCGGGTGGACGAGCTGAGGGAGGAGGCCGATCGGATCCAGGCCGAGCTGGCCTTGGCCGAGCGGGACTGGAAGGAATGGGCCATCGCCCGCTCGCGGGTCGGCGAGGTGCTGGACCCGGTCGAGGAGACCGGGCAGGGCCACGACCAGGTCGGCCGGACAGCGCCGAGGGCCGGCGGACGGGCCGGGCAGACGTCGTCCGCGGCGGGAGCCGCGAAGCCCAGGTCACAGGTGCCGGTATGGCGTGAAGGGCTGGACCGGTCGGTGCTGTCTGCGGACTATCAGCGCATCCTTGAAGCTCTCGCGGACCGGGCCCGGCTCCGTCAAGGACCGCTGACCTGCCAGGAGATGGCCGCCGTGTTCGGCATGGACGTGGTGCCGGCCAAGGTGGAGGCGCTGCGGTCGAAGGCGAAACGCCTGGTGGCCCGCGGCTGGCTGGCCGAGCAGCAGCCGGGCCGGTCACCCTCGCGGCAGGCGTGAGCGGGCCAGGCGGCGGGTCATGAGCAAGGTCATCGACCAGTAGACCATCGCCTCCGCGCTGGTGGTGCGCCGCTCGAAGTCGCGCACCAGGCGGCGGCTTCGCATCAGGTGGGCGAAGAGTCGCTCGACGATCCACCGTTTGGGCAGCACCACGAACCCTCGTCGGTCGTCGCTGCGTTTGACGATCGCCAGGACCAGGGCGAACGTGGCCAGGCAGTGCTCGACGAGGCTGCCGGTGTAGCCGCCATCAGCCCAGACCAGTTCGAGGCGGTGGTGGGCGTCGACGACCTGCCTGAGCAGGACCTGGGCAGTGCTGCGGTCGCCGACATCCGCGGCGGTGACCATCACGCCCAGCAGCAGGCCGAGGGTGTCGACCACGACGTGCCGCTTGCGGCCGTTGTTGAGCTTGCCGCCGTCGAAACCGCGGCTGTCCGTGCCGACGACGGCGTCCGCCTTGATGGACTGCGAGTCGATCACCCCGGCCGTCGGCTGCGTATCCCGGCCCAGTTCCTCGCGGACCCTCGCGCGCAGCCGGTCGTGGAACTCCTTGACCAGGGCGTTGTCGCGCCAGCGGCGGAAGAATGCGTAGATGCGGTCCCACGGCGGGAAGTCGGCGGGCATCGACCGCCACTTGATCCCGTTGTCCACGAGATACCGGATCGCATCGAGCATCGCCCGGTGGCAATACACCTCCGGCCGGCCGCCCCGCCCGCGCATCCAGCCCGGCACCGGAAGCAGCGGCAGGACCCGGGCCCACTCCGCGTCCGTCATGTCCGTCGGGTAGCGAGGCTGCCGCGTCCCGTTGTCAGCGGCGTTTCCGAACCGGTGAGCCAGGCAGTCACACTCCCAGGTGACCGCGCTGGACTGCCCGGCCATCGACACGCAAGACTGCTGCACCAGGGCCTCCTGCTGCTCGGTGATTCGACACCAACGAGCTGTTCAGGAGGCCCTGTCTGCATGCGCCCAGCGCCCCGCGACCACCCGATCGGGACTCCCGTTCGACGCGCATCTCTCAAGATCGAAAAGACAACAGCTTCTTACGCAGGCGCTGCCCCTGTGACGCGGGCATCGGGCCGCAGCCACGTCGTCGTGGCCAGGACTGTCAAGAACCAGCGACTCGCCGCCGCTGGATACATGTGGGCCTTCGCCTCTCTCCGATCCGACGCCCCACGGGTCCACTACGACCGGCGCCGAGCCGGAGGCGAACGCCACACCGCCGCCCTGAGAAACCTGTTCAACAAGCTCCTCGGCTGTCTCTACCACTGCCTTCAAAACCGCACGAAGTACGACGCCGACCAAGGGGACTGCTGCATGATCAGGTGACAGCGGGGTTATGCAGCCAGAGCTGCGGGTGGGGTCATGATGGTCTCGTACTCGACGGGGGTCAATCGGCCCAGGCGTCGCTGCCGTCGGCGCCGGTGGTAGGTGCGCTCGATCCAGGTGACGATCGCGATCCGCAACTCCTGGCGGGTGGCCCAGGCGCGGCGGTCGAGGACGTTCTTCTGCAGCAGTGCGAAGAAGCTCTCCATCGCGGCGTTGTCGCCGG
>NZ_JBJDQT010000058.1:0-7331 GCF_044903565.1 Streptomyces sp. NPDC004065
CGCGCGGTCTGCTCCGCAGACACGACGCGCCGCCGCTACGCGGCGGGACCGCCGCGCTCCGCGCGGCTGGCCGGCGACTCCGTCGCCGGTGTGGCCAACTCCGTTGGCCACGGCCCGAATTGCTCCGCAATTCGGGCTGCAGAAATTCGCTCCGCGAATTTCTGGGGCTGGCTGCGGGGGTCCGGGTGCGGCCCTGCCCGGAATGATTTTCAACTCGGGTGAGTGTTCGGGCTTTTGGATTCTGACGATCTATCAACCCGTCAACTTTATTGTACGGGATCTGATTCGGCATTTCCTTGTCTTGATTTTCGCTTCGGAATTCTGGAAAGGAAGTTGTCTTCTTAAGTAGATTCGGCTCTTATTGGCGCTGCAAAGAGCAGATCTGAGTGAGGCGCGGGCCGCTGTGGAGTCGAGGCAGGGTCCAGCAGACGTCGGCCGTGAGATCCAGGCAGGGGGGTCATCGCTGACGTGTGCGAGTAGACAGCGGGAGTCGCGGTGGTGCCGCGAGACTTCGGCGACAGTGGCAGCCCGGTCATGCGGGAAGGGGGGTGTCGGTCGGCAGGCCGAGTGAGCAGTCCGGTTCGTTGGCGGCGGCTCAACAGAGCTGGTGGGCGGTGAGTTGGAGGGACCTTTCGATCGTGTGCGTGGTGCTTGACGCGGGGGCTCCTGCCTGGCCGCTGTGAACGGCGGGACGGCTCCGGCAGCCGGACGGGTGCAGCGGGCAGGGTGGTGCCAGTCGGGACCGGGCTGCAGGCGGCCGAGAACGGGTACGGCCACTGCTGTGTCGAGCCAGGCTGGCCAGCTGGTGCCCGAAGAACGTACTGAACACACCAAGAAGTGATCCTGAACCCGTTCCAGGTGACGGAAGCGAGGAACAGTGCGCAGCACGGGGGCAGGGCGCGGTGGAATGGCGTGGACGGCGAGCGGTCGTGGGGTGGGCGAGCCGTGTTCGGGATCCCGGGCGTCGGGGACGGTCAGGTGTGTGCGGTGCTCGTCGAGGGCTGCGTACGGGCCGGCGCGGTATGGGGCGTTGGTGCGGGTGTAAGTCTGCGGCGGGCAGGCGGGGGCGCGGCTGGGTGTGGTTGAGCGGGGCGAGGTCGGGTTGGGCTGTCTCTTGGGGTTCTGGTCGTAGGCGTCGGTGATCACGTCGCCGGATCATCGAGATTGCGTCGAGGGCCGCTTTGCTCTCCGCGTACGGGCGGGCTGTGGTGTCACAGTGGGCGTTGACGCGGCATGGGCGGTGCTCGAGGGGTGGAGCGGCGACGGCTGTTGGCGGACCTGACGTTCGCGGGTTGGGTGAATGGTGATGGTTTCAGGCGGCGTTGGATTGTGACGGGGGCGTCGGGGGTGGTTCTTTCGGGCTTGTCTCTCTGGGGTCACCGGCAGCCGCCGCTAGGGATGACCGTCTCGGGTGAGAAGTCTGCGGAAGTGCTTATGGCGGTTGTTGGCGCAGTTGTGTGGTGGTGAATGTGTCGCCCTGGCGACTGCCGCTATCTGTCGTGGGCGGAGCTGTCGGTGTCTTGTGTGCTGGTGTCCGTCAGGGTGGATCCGAGGGTTGCGGCGTTGGCGGCGATGCGCTGCAGGGCGGCGAGGTGTCCGGCGAGGGCGGTGCGGCCTTGGCCGGTCAAGCTGAGCCAGGTGCGGGGGCGTTTGCCTACGTAGCCCTTGCGTGCCTTGACGTAGGAGGCTGCTTCCAGTGTTGCCACGATCTTGCTCAGGGCGGAGTCGGAGACCTGGCAGCCGTCGCGGACGGTGCTGAACTCGGCCTCGGCGCAGCCTGAGAGGAAGGCCGTGATGGCCAGGCGTGTCGGATGCTGGATGAGTGGGTCCAGGGCGGGGTGTGGGGTGTTGCTGTTCATGAGGCCGGCGCTGTTGTGCGTTCGTGTTGCAGTACGAGCCAGTTCGCCAGTCCTCCTGCGAGGCCGGCTGCGATGACGAATCCTGCCCGGTGCCATAGCAGGGCTGCTGTCACGGCGATTGCCAGGACGCCGGTGTATGTGATGGCCAGGACTTGTGGACTCACGGAGTGGGGGGAGGTGTGGATGATGCCTGGGCGTGTTTCGTATCGCTGGCTGAGAACGATGTGTGCGGCTACCAGCAGGGCAGCTCCCAGTTCGAGTGCCGTTTCCGATTTCCAGGTCACGTGGGGCAGGGCCCATTGAAGGCCGAGGAGGGTGAGGCCGGTCGCGAACAGCAGTCCGCTGGTGGCTGGGTACCAGGCGGGCAGGGAGTGTGTGGGCCGTGCGGCGTTTCTGGCTGCCGCAGCGGTCCGTAGGGCAGCGCGGGCCTCGGCGGCGGTCGGACGCGACGTGTCATCCATGGTCTTCTCCCGCTCGTGGGGTGGACTGGAATCCTGGCACGTACTTTCCTGCTGGGCAAGTACTTGCGTAGTGGGCAGGCCGTCTGTGTTCCGGCAAGAGCGCCGCCGTCGAATTTCTCGAGGGCCACCGCGGGCGGTGCGCCGGACACGTCACGGGTGCTCGGCCGGGATCCGGACACGGCGATGCCGCGGGGAGGGCCCGGATCGGGATGGTGCTGCCGTCCGGCCGCGAGCGCGGTCGCCGGCGCGTCGCCGGGCTGCTGCACCGCCTGGTGCTGGGCTGTCCCGCCCTCTGGGCCCGGCGGAGTTGCTGAACGCTGTGGGGCTCGTCCGGCGGGCCGGCCGACAGATGGCGGAGCTGTCGTGTGGTCGGTGACAGGTTCGGTGTGGCGCGTGGCCTCATCGGCCGCGCGAAGCTGTTCCTCGACGAACCGGTCACCGGTTTCGTCCCTGAAGCCCGCTGTGACTTCCGCGCCCTGGTGTACGCGCTGCGGGACGACCGCGGCATGACCATCGTCCTGACCGCCTACGGCATGGCCGGAGCGCAGCAGCCCGCCGGCCGGATCGGCATCCTCTCGTATGGCAGGCTCACTGCCTGCGGCAGCCTGTGTGTACTCGCCGACGCCGATGCCCGGCCCGCTGCGAAGTCCGTCGGGCCGGGCGCAGGGGTGGTGAGCGGCGCGTGATGACAGCAGATCCCCTTTTTTTAGACCGGGTGGGAACTCCGCCAGTAGTACGGCGGGCCGGTTCCCGGTCTGTGGGATACGGCGCCCGGCCCTGGAGGAGAGCTGCCTGGGCGTGGTCGCCGCTGAACGCGCCGAACCAGCCCCGGCGCATCCCTCAAAGGCGTCAAGGAGCCGTCGTGGGCTGCCTGTGTCTCGGACCGGCCCGGCCCGGGGTGCGCTCGGATTGCGTCAGGTGTGGGCAACCGCAGGGACCTGTACTCGCGCCTGTCCGCGCCCGTCGTTTTCCCCGGCGTGGCGTCTTGG
This sequence comes from Streptomyces sp. NPDC004065, assembly GCF_044903565.1. Lineage (NCBI taxonomy): Bacteria > Bacillati > Actinomycetota > Actinomycetes > Kitasatosporales > Streptomycetaceae > Streptomyces > Streptomyces sp. NPDC004065. Next base: position 3,310 of record NZ_JBJDQT010000058.1, read on the forward strand.
CGCTCCGACGTGGGGTGCTTGGCAGACCTGCCAGTTGATGCCCGCCGGCGGTGCGGGAGCGGCGATTTTCGTGTTCGGGCTCCTTACCGTCCCGCAAGTTCCTCTTCGGTGACCGAAAAGGGCGGGACACTGCTGCGGCTGCGCGGCATCCCCGGCGCGCTGCCCGTCTGTCTCGCTGCCGGGGCCGTGTTCGTCCTGGTGGGCATCCTCGTTCCGGTCGTTCTTCTGCTCGTCGGCGGAACTCTCGTCCTTCACGGCGGTCATGGCCCGCATCCGGGCGGCGGGAACGCTGCGGCCGGGGACGGGCTGCGGCCGGGGACGGGCGGGGCGCCGTGGTGGGAGCGGCAGCCGCCGGCGTTCCGGAGTGGTCATGCCGCGGAAGAGCAGCTCTGGGGCAGGGGCAGGGGCAGGGGGGCGCAGGCCGGGGAGGCGGTTTTCTCATCCGGCCGCGGTTGTTGCGTCACGGGGGCCTGCCCGCCTGGGGCGCAGCGGCCCGCCTCCCCTGGTGTTCTTTGTCCTCACGGTATGCGCCGGGCCCGTGGCACCGGGCCCGGCCTGCCGGGTGTCTTCCGCTTCTGTCTCCTGCGGTCAGAGAGCGTCGCCGGGATTCGGCCGGGTCGGGCCCGGTCCGGTGGTGTGGGCGAGGACGAGCAGCGCCATGCCGTCGGCGGCCTGGCCGCGGGTGCGCCGGTGGACGTCGGCGGTGACGGTGGACGTCGGCGGTGACGGTGGCGAGGAGTTCCTCCGGGGTGCGGGGGCATGGGCCGGTGAGCCGGCCGGCGGGATCGCAGAACGTTCCGGCGGCGTCCCGGGCCTCGGTGGCCCCGTCGGTGTACAGCAGCAGGCCGGCTCCCCAGGGGAACGCCACGGTGTCGGCGGGGCGCGTGTCCGGCGGGGTGCGTGTCGGTGCCCAGTGCTGCCAGGCCCAGGCCCAAGGGGCAGGGCGGGACGGGAGGGTTCCAGCGGGCGTACGGTGCCTTCCAGCAGAGAGCGGGGGTGCCGGGTGGCCGGGTGGTGGCCAACCGCAGCCGGTCTCCCGGCTGCGGGATCTCGGCCAGCACGGCGGTGGTGAAGTACTCGACCTGGTCCAGGCCCTCGCGCTGGGCGGTTTCGCGGAGCAGGGCGTGCTCGATCCACTCGGCGGGGCCGGTGAGCGCGGGATCCCGCCGGCTCACTCCCTCACGGAAGGCGCCCAGTACCACGGTGACCGCCTCGACCGCGCCCATCCCTTTTGCCGCATAACGCCGCCGATCAGGCAGCGCACCCCGTACGGGGTGTCCTGTACGGCGTACAGGACACCGCCGCAGTTGCGCGTCGCTCTGGGAGGCTTCGGCGCAGCGTCCGGATACGGGCCGGGGGCTGGGGCAGGACGGCGCGCCGGACGGCGACGGCGATGCCGTCACCGACCGCAGCCGCACGTCCCGCAGGTGCAGCAGGCGGTTCAGGAGGACGGCGAGGGCCGCGATCATGGCCACCGGCGCCCAGTCGCTCAGAGCGCCCCGGTCGGTGAGCAGGCCGAAGCGGGCCAGTACTGCCAGGCCTGCCGTGCATGCGGCCAGCGCGCTCAGCACGGTCCCGCGCAGCGACAGCAGGGGGGCGGCGACGACCGGGACCGCTGAGAAGCATGCCGCGGCGCCGACGTCCCCGAGGCGTGATCAGTTCGAGAGTGACGCCGAGCAGGAGCAGGAGCAGCAGGCAGGGCGACATGGTCCGTGAAGGTCCGACACCGATCTTGTACGGCCCCGGCCAGCCCGGGAGCGAGAGGCAGGACGGGGCGCTTGTCGCTGTTACTGACCTTTGCGGGGTCTTGTCGTTGGGGGCTGACGATGTGTGATCGTCGCGGTATGCCGGTTGTGTGAGATATCCGCAGGGTGGTGGGCTGACGCCGGAACGACAGGCGTTTCGCGAGCGGATCCGGCTGGAGGCCGCGGAGCGATTCGCTGCGGGTGCCTCCAACGCCGAGATCGCCAAGAACTTACGGGTGAGTGTGCGCTCGGTGCAGCGCTGGCGCCGGGCCTGGCACGACGCCGGCACCCAGGGGCTGCGCTCTGCCGGGCCCGTCTCACGGCCCAAGCTGAGTGAGGCCCTGTCCACCGTGCTCGAGCAGGAGCTTGCCAAGGGGCCGGTCGCGCACGGCTGGCCGGACCAGACGTGGACGCTGGCGCGGATCAAGACGCTGACCGGGCGCCGATTCCACAAGAGCATGACGCTGTCGGCGATCGCGCGGATGCTGCACCGGCACGGCTTCAGCCACCAGGTCCCGGCCCGCCGGGCCATCGAGCGTGACGAGGAGGCCGTGGTGGGCTGGGTGAAGGAGACCTGGCCGCAGGTGGAAGGTCCGTGGCGGCGCTCGACGCCTGGCTGTGCTTCGAAGACGAAGCCGGCTTCCCGATGACGCCGCCCACCACCCGCACCTGGGCCCGACGCGGACGCACACCCGTCATCCGGGTGCGGGGACGCTCCCAGCGCCGCTTCTCCGTCGCCGCTCTGGCCTGCTACAAGCACGGTGAACGCTCACGGCTGATCTACCGGCCCAAGCGGCATGTTGATCACAAGCGCGGCGGCAGACGCAGTTTCACCTGGCCCGACTACCGCGACCTGCTCATCACCGCACACCAGCAACTCGGCGCGCCCATCGTGCTCGTGTGGGACAACCTCAACGTCCACAAAGACCGCCGATTACGGGAGTTCATCGACACCCACCACTGGATCACCTGCTACTTCCTGCCCGCCTACGCACCCGGCCTCAACCCCGTCGAGGGCATCTGGTCCCTGCTGCGGCGCAGCAGCCAGGCCAACACCGCCTTCACCGACCCCCAGTTGTCTGCGTCCAGTGACGTCCTGGCAGTTCGTGCGGTCCGGCGGTGCCGAGCGGCGCTCGACGCCGATCACGGAATCGCGGCTGCCCCAGCCCGGGAAGAGGCACCGCCCGACCGCCCTTGCGCGCGTATACGAACTCGGGTGGCTGGTTCGCTGACCGCGACGTTCGACAAGACCGCCCGGTGCCGGCAGATCGCCGCCGAGCGTCTCCGGCGTGGTCAGGACGGCGCAGCCCTTACCTGAGATAGATCCTCAGCCCGAAGTCGTTGCCCCGGTGCCAGCCGGAAATGTACTTCGGGCTGCCGTGCTTGTCGTTGCCCCAGCCGTAGAAGTGTTCCCAGGTCACGTCGTCGCCGTACCAGTGGTTGTAGTCGGTCTCCGCGTAGGCCTGCACAGCCTTGCCGTCATGCTTGGTGTCCCACAGGTAGAAGGCCCCGGAGGCGTAGGACTTGCCGTTGACCTTCTTCGTGCACTCCATGTACTTGGCGGCACCGCCCTTGATGTGGATCTCCTTCCACGAGCTGCACTTGTTGGCAGCGGCCTTAACCTGCCCGACGGCCGGGGCGGCGATCGCGGCCGAGGGCGCCACCAGGCCGGCGGCCACAGCCAGCCCCGTGACGGCGAGGGCAAGACGCTTGCGTGACATCATGTGAACCCTTCCCGCCGGCCGGCGGATGGCCCCTGCAGGGCCCCTCGAGTCCGCCGGCACGACCATTTCCCTGTGCTCCCACGTGACGGGGCAGATGGATGGTTCCACACAGACCGTCGATTACCGGACATCTTGCAAGGCGTGTAGTGAACCCGTGCGGCTCATCCCGCCGGCCCGCCCCTTGCATACCGGCGCAAGGCCACCGGATCCCCCGCCCGACACGCCCGACCACTGCCAGGACGTTTCCTTTGGATCACCTTGCCGACCAGATAGAGATGGCGACGATGTGCAGTCCGGCGAGGTAGCTGGTGGCGGTCTTGTCGTATCGGGTGGCCAGGCCGCGCCATTGTTTGAGCTTGCTGATGCACCGCTCGACGGTGTTGCGCCGCTTGTATGCCTCACGGTCGAAGGCCGGCGGGCGGCCGCCGGACCGGCCTCTCCTCGTGCGCTTGGCGACCTGAACCGTTCCGGGTTCGGTAGAGATCTCAGATGTTGGGTGTGACCTGGGGCTTCGTGGTTGCGAGATAGTGGTTGTTCTCATATTCGACCGGCG
>NZ_JBJDQT010000059.1:0-7028 GCF_044903565.1 Streptomyces sp. NPDC004065
TCCGACTCTATCAGATCTTTCCGATCCGATTTCCTCGGCGCTTTCCAGGTTTCCGCTCTCGCGTTTCCCTTTCCGGCGGCTCCGACTTTATCAGAGATTCTGCGTCGGATTTCCCGCCTCCGGGGTGTCCCCATGGAGCGCATGAAGCGTTCCGGGTTCCCGTGCGGGCGGAGCCGTAAACGTACTGGAGCGGGGCGCCCCGATGCAAATCGAGGCGCCCCGCCACCAGTTCGCGCGTGCGGACCCGTCCCTGACGTTCCGTCGGGGACGGTGTCAGACCTCCACGACGACCGGGAGGATCATCGGCCGGCGTCGGTAGGTGTCCGAGACCCACTTCCCCAGCGTGCGGCGGACGAGCTGCTGCAGCTGGTGGATGTCGGCGATGCCCTCCTGGGCCGAGCGCTCCAGGGCCTCGCTGATCTTCGGGACGACCGCGCCGAACGCGGAGTCCTCGATGCCCGAGCCGCGGGCCTGGATGTACGGCCCACCGGTGATCTTGCCCGTGGTGGAGTCGACCACCACGAAGACCGAGATGATGCCCTCGTCTCCGAGGATCTTGCGGTCCTTCAGGGCGGGTTCGCCGACATCGCCCACGGACAGGCCGTCGACGTAGACGTAGCCGGCCTGGACCTTACCGGAGATCTTGGCCTTGCCCTCGACGAGGTCGACGGTGACGCCGTCCTCGGCGATGACGATCCGGTCGTGCGGTACACCGGTCAGTGCGCCGAGCTCGGCGTTGGCGCGCAGATGGCGCCACTCGCCGTGGACGGGCATGAGGTTCTTCGGGCGGCAGATGTTGTAGAAGTACAGCAGCTCGCCGGCCGAGGCGTGGCCAGAGACGTGCACCTTGGCGTTGCCCTTGTGGATGACGTTGGCGCCCCAGCGGGTCAGGCCGTTGATGACCCGGTACACCGCGTTCTCGTTGCCGGGGATCAGGGACGAGGCCAGGATCACCGTGTCGCCCTCGACGATACGGATCTGGTGGTCCCTGTTCGCCATCCGGGACAGCGCCGCCATCGGCTCGCCCTGGGAGCCCGTGCAGACCAGGACCACCTCGTGGTCGGGCAGGTCGTCGAGCGTCTTCACGTCCACGACCAGGCCCGGCGGCACCTTCAGATAGCCGAGGTCCCGGGCGATGCCCATGTTGCGGACCATGGAGCGGCCGACGAAGGCGACCCGGCGGCCGTACTCGTGGGCGGCGTCCAGGATCTGCTGGATGCGGTGGACGTGGCTGGCGAAGCTGGCCACGATGATGCGCTTGCGGGCGCCGGCGAAGACCTGGCGGAGCACGTTGGAGATGTCCCGCTCGTGCGGGGTGAAGCCCGGCACCTCGGCGTTCGTGGAGTCGGAGAGGAGGAGGTCGATGCCTTCCTCGCTCAGCCGGGCGAACGCGTGCAGGTCGGTCAGACGGTTGTCCAGCGGCAGCTGGTCCATCTTGAAGTCGCCGGTGTGCACGGCCATGCCCGCGGGGGTGCGGATGGCGACCGCCAGGGCGTCCGGGATGGAGTGGTTGACCGCCACGAACTCGCAGTCGAAGGGGCCGATGCGCTCGCGCCGCCCCTCCGCGACCTCGAGGGTGTAGGGCCGGATGCGGTGCTCCTGGAGCTTGGCCTCGATGAGGGCCAGGGTCAGCTTGGAGCCGATCAGCGGGATGTCCGGCTTCTCCCGCAACAGGAAGGGCACCCCGCCGATGTGGTCCTCGTGGCCGTGCGTGAGGACGATGCCCTCGATGTCGCCGAGGCGGTCACGGATGGACGAGAAGTCCGGCAGGATCAGGTCGATTCCGGGCTGCTCCTCCTCGGGGAAGAGCACTCCGCAGTCGACGATCAGCAGGCGCCCGCCGTACTCGAAGACCGTCATGTTGCGGCCGATCTCGCCGAGACCGCCCAGCGGGGTGACCCTCAGACCGCCCTCGGCAAGGGGCGGGGGTGTGCCGAGTTCAGGATGCGGATGACTCAAAAGACTCTCCTCACCACACACGCCACGTACCGGTGGGCACGTGGCGCGCGTGACGTTCGTGCAGAAGCAGTTGTCGTTGTGGGGTGCGGGCACCGGTGGCCCGCGTGTTCAGTTGTGGTGCCCGGTCTTCCGGCGTGGGCCGGGTGGCGCCGGGCGTGCGGGAGGATCCCCGCGAAGTCTCGTTGTCAGAGCTGTACCCCGCCGGCCGCAAGATCGATCTTGAGCTGCTCGGTCTCTTCGGCGGTGAGTTCGATCATCGGGGACCGCAACGGCCCCGCGGGCAGTCCCAGCAGGGCGAGCGCGGCCTTGGTGGTCATGACGCCCTGGGTGCGGAACATACCGGTGTAGACCGGCAGGAGCTTCTGGTGGATCTCGGTGGCCTTCTGCACGTCGCCCGCCGTGAAGGCCTCGACCAGGGCACGCAGGTCCGGGGTGACGACGTGGCCGACGACCGACACGAAACCGACCGCGCCCACGGAGAGCAGGGGCAGGTTCAGCATGTCGTCGCCGGAGTACCAGGCGAGACCGGTGCGTGCGATGGCCCAGCTCGCCCGGCCGAGGTCGCCCTTGGCGTCCTTGTTGGCGACGATCCGGGGGTGCTCGGCGAGGCGGACCAGCGTCTCGGTGGCGATCGGCACGCCGCTGCGGCCGGGGATGTCGTAGAGCATCACGGGCAGCCCCGTGGCGTCCGCGACCGCCTTGAAGTGCCGGTACAGGCCCTCCTGCGGGGGCTTGTTGTAGTACGGCGTGACGGTCAGCAGACCGTGCGCGCCGGCCCGCTCCGCGGCCCGGGCCAGCTCGACGCTGTGGTGGGTGTCGTTGGTACCGACGCCCGCCACGATGTGGGCGCGGTCGCCGACCGCCTCGAGGACCGCCCGGACCAGATCCGATTTCTCCGCGTCGCTGGTGGTGGGGGACTCGCCGGTGGTGCCGTTGATGATCAGGCCGTCGTTGCCTGCGTCCACCAGGTGGGTGGCGAGCCGCTGCGCGCCGTCGAGGTCGAGTGCGCCGTCCGCCGTGAAGGGCGTGACCATGGCGGTGAGGACCCGCCCGAAGGGGGTCTGCGGAGTCGAGGTCGGAGCCATGGGTAACACGCTACTCGTTGCTCGAAGCGGGGTCTGCCCTAGGGGCGGGCGGCAAGTCCTGACAAAGGTGGAGCCCGGCACTGCCTGCTCGGGGGTTCAAGCAGTGCCGGGTCCGTTTGATCAGGCTAGATGAACTTCTCCAAAGCCCGCAATACGGACACCTCGCGAGGCTGACGCGGGCGCCCGCGCCTGGGGCGACGGGGGCGCCCGGCGCGGCCGCGGACTACGGCGCGACCCGGCCGTTGGCATTGAAGGCGGCGTGCGTCAGCGGCATGAGCCTGGCCCACTCCGCCTCCATCCTCTCGCCCACCATCTCGATCTCCCGCTGCGGGAAGGACGGCACCTTGGCCAGCTCGTGCTGGGTGCGCAGCCCCAGGAAGTGCATCAGCGAGCGGGCGTTGCAGGTGGCGTACATCGAGGAGAACAGGCCGACGGGCAGGACCGAGCGGGCGACCTCGCGGGCGACGCCCGCGGCGAGCATCTCCTGGTACGCGGCGTACGCCTCCCGGTAGGAGTCCTCCATGACCCGGCCGACGAGCTCCTGCTGGGCCTGGGTGCCCTCGACGAACCGGTACTTGCCGGGGCGCCCCTCCTGCACCAGCTTGCGGGACTCGTCGGGGACGTAGAAGACGGGCTGGAGCTCGCGGTAGCGCCCGGACTCCTCGTTGTAGGACCAGCCGACCCTGTGGCGCATGAACTCGCGGAAGACGAAGATCGGGGCGCTGATGAAGAAGGTCATCGAGTTGTGCTCGAAGGGGCTGCCGTGCCGGTCCCGCATGAGGTAGTTGATCAGCCCCTTGGAGCGCTCCGGGTCCTTGCTCAGCTCTTCCAGCGACTGCTCGCCGACGGTCGAGACACGGGCGGCGAACAGCACGTCGGCGTCCGACGCGCTGTGCTTGACCAGCTCCACGGTGACGTCGCTGCGGAAGCTGGGCTTCGGGTCGTCGGCGGGGGTGTCGGTCACGGTTCGGGTGGTCCCTTCCATCACGTCTGCTGGGCGGCGCCCACTCTACGGCCCGCATGTGACATCGGGGCGTTCGGTGCCGGGAGGAGACATCTTCGGTGAAGATCCGTGAATCCGGGAGAAGCGGGCACCTTTCGGGACACCCGCTCGTCTGTGTCGGTGGGGGCCCGCGTTCGCGCATCTCGAGCGCCCCGGGCACCCCGGACACTCCGGCCACCGAGAGTCTTGGAAGGGAGCGGTACTCCATGTCCCGCCGGCGCGAGCCCGTCCCGTTCGCCTTTGTCGCCGAAGCCGACAGGTTCCGCGGCAACGTCACTCCCCCGCCTCCCCGGCGGGCGTCCGCGGGGCAGGTGGCCGGGCGTGTGCTGCTGGCCCTGACCATCGTGGCCGCCCTCGTGGGCTCCCTGGTCGTGGGGATGCCCGCGCTGTCGACCGGTCACTCCCCCACGCAGACGCAGCAGGCCTCCCACGGGCACTGACCCGGCGCTGACCCGGCACTGACCCCCTTGGCCCCCCACGGGTGGTGAGCGGGAACACGGCCGGATAGCCTCACCGGCACAGCCCAAGCATGGATCAGTGAGGACCAGCCGTGCCCCTGCCCTTCCTGACGGCCGACCGCGCCTTCGACCCGGCGGACGACATCGCGCTGCCGTCCGACGACCGCGAGCGCTGGCGGCGCCCCTACCGGCCCGGTCCGTGGCGGGTGGGCGCGGCCGCGCTCCTGCTGCTGCTCGCCTCGTTCGTGCTGTTCGCCGCGGTGGTGATCGCCCTCACGAGCAAGGCGTCCTCGGCCGGGTTCTGTCTCGGCGTCGCGCTGGCCGTCGTCGCCGCCGCGCTGCGGCTGCTGCGCATGGGCGTGTGGGTGAGCGCGCGGGGGCTGCGCCAGGTGAGCCTTCTGGTCACCCGTACGACGCCCTGGGACCAGGTGGTCAGCGTGCGCACGGTGCAGCAGCCGGTGCGCTGGCTGGGGCTGCCGCGCACGGTGCAGGGGCAGGCGCTGCTGATGGTCCGCGACGGGCGTGCCGCCCAGGACGTACCGCCCCTGCTGACCACGCACAACGCCGACTTCCTGGGGCGCCCGAGCGCGTTCGACCGGGCGGCGGACGCCGTGGAGGCGTGGGCCGAGGAGCAGCGCCGCCGCTGAGTCCGGCCGCCGTGGCCGGTGCGGCGCGACGGATGCCGGTGGGCCCGGTCCGCGAAGCCGCGGACCGGGCCCACCGGCGTGTGGGGGCTGTCCGCGGCGGCGGTGGCCGTCCGCGGGGACTGGTGGCAGGCAGCGGGAGCTGGTCAGGGGCTGGTGGACGGCAGCGGGGGCCGACGGCTGTCTGCCGGGGCCCGTGGCCGGCAGCGGCCGGGGCCCGCGCGGGGCAGTGGCTCCGCTCCGGGTGGGCCGTGGCCCCCGCTCCGGGTGCGCCGCGCCGTGCGGGCGGTCCGGGGTGGGCCGCGCTGATTCGGGCGGTCCGGGCTGGGCCGCGCTGATTCGGGCGGTCCGGGTTACGCGGGCTGGACCGGCTTGCCGTCGTGCAGGGCGATCGCCCGCTGCATGGCCTTGCGGGCGCGCGGGGTGTCGCGGGCGTCGTGGTAGGCCACGGCCAGCCGGAACCAGGTGCGCCAGTCGTCCGGAGCGGCCTCCGTCTCGGCCTTGCGCCGGGCGAAGACCTCGTCGGCCGAGTCCCGGTCGATGCGCCCGCTGGGCGTGCGCCTGAGGTCGTCGACGGGCAGGCCGCCCTCGGCGTCCAGCTCGGCGGCGAGCCGGTTGGCGTTGCGCACGAACCGGGTGTTCTGCCACAGGAACCACAGGCCGATCGCCGGCAGGATCAGTACGGCGATCCCGAAGGAGACGGTCACGGGTGTCCCGGACTCGATGAGCATGACGCCGCGGCTGCCGACCAGGAGGAAGTAGAAGACCAGGACGGCGGCCGTGACGAGGTAGGTGATCTTCGCGCGCATGTGGGGCTCGGGCTTCGGCTCTGCTCGGGACTCGGGACTCGGGACTCGGGACTCGGTGCTTCGGGACTCGTACTCGGGACTCGGGTGCTCAGGTGAGGTCGAGGAAGTGCTCCAGGCCGAAGGTCAGGCCCGGGGTGGTGACCACGCGGCGCACGCCGAGCAGGATGCCCGGCATGAAGCTGCTGTGGTGGAGGGAGTCGTGGCGGATGGTGAGGGTCTCGCCCTCGCCTCCCAGCAGGACCTCCTGGTGGGCGAGGAGGCCGCGCAGGCGGACGGCGTGCACGGGGACGCCGTCGACGCTCGCGCCGCGTGCGCCGTCCAGGGCGGTCGCGGTGGCGTCCGGGGCCGGGGCGGAGCCGGCCCTGGCGCGGGCCTCGGCGATGAGCTGGGCGGTGCGCGTGGCGGTCCCGGAGGGGGCGTCGACCTTGTTGGGGTGATGCAGCTCGACGACCTCGACCGACTCGAAGTACGGCGCGGCGATCTGCGCGAATTTCATGGTCAGCACGGCGCCGATGGAGAAGTTCGGGGCGATGAGCACGCCGGTCTCCGGGGACTGGGCGAGCCAGCCCTTCAGCTGGGTCAGGCGGTCCTCGGTCCAGCCGGTGGTGCCGACGACGGCGTGGATGCCGTGGCGGACGCAGAAGTCGAGGTTGCCCATGACCGAGGCCGGGGTGGTCAGCTCGACGGCGACCTGGGCGCCGTTCTCGGCGAGGGTCTCCAGCTTGTCGCCGCGGCCGAGGGCGGCGACCAGTTCCATGTCCTCGGCGGCCTCGACCGCCCGTACCGCCTCGGATCCGATCCGGCCCTGGGCTCCGAGGACCGCTACGCGCAGCTTGCTCATCTCTTGCTTCCTTACGACCGAAGGGGTGTACGACCGGAGGGTGCGGGCCGGGGGGGGGGGGGGGGGGGGGGGGGGGCGCCCCCCCCCCGCGGGGGGGGGGGGGGGGGGGGGGGGGGGGGGGGGGGGGGGGTGGGGGGGGGGGGGGGGGGGGGGGGGGGGGGGGGGTTGGGGGGGGGGGGGGGGGGCCCCCCCGGGGGCCCCCCCCCCGGGGGGGGGGGCCCGGGCGCCC
>NZ_JBJDQT010000060.1:0-5838 GCF_044903565.1 Streptomyces sp. NPDC004065
GGAACTCCTTCGGATACGGCTTGGGCACTGCAACATCCTTCCAGGCCGCTTCTCAGCAAGCCAGGTCAGGTGTCACCCAACCCTGCAGCAGTCCCAAGCCTTCGCAACATCACTTGCACTCGCTGCGTGAATGCTGCAGTTGACGTTCAGCGACATGAGATGTCTTTGAGCCGTACTTGCCCCGGTCGACAGGATTCGGACCTGTCAGGTCCCCCTTTTCAGGGCCCGCATGTTCACCGAGTCGATCGCGCAGCGCGACCAGTCCAGGTCGCCGCGGGCGCCGAGTTCGTCGAGGACCAGGCGGTGCAGCTTGGCCCACACGCGGGCCTTCGTCCACTCCGTGAAGCGTCGGTGGGCTGTCGCGCCGGACGGCCCGAACGAGGCGGCCGGCAACTGCTGCCACGTGCAGCCTGACGTCGCCACGAATACGATCGCGGCCAGTACTTCGCGGTCGCCGTGCCGGCGTCGGCCACCGCCTTGAGGTCGCGACGGTGCCTCCGGCACGACCCGCTGGAACAGCTCCCACAACTCGTCCGGCACCAGCCGCTCAACGATCCTCGACACGACCAGCAGCTTACCCAGCCAAATGAGATGATCTCTAAGCTGCGCGTGCCCTACACCTTCGTCACGCCCGAGGACTGGCCCGCGGGCATCAGCGGCCATCCCCTGGGGGTATGGGTCGCTGATCAGCGCTGCTACTACGCCGCCGGGACACTCGAGCCCGAGCGCGTCGCCGAGCTCGAGGCGCTCGGCATGGTCTGGTCGGTGCAGGACACCGCCTGGGCCGAAGGCCTCGCCGTCGCCCGCTCCTACGCCACCGCACACGACGGCGTGCTCCTCCCGCCGGCCACCGCAGTATGGGAGGGCTACCCCATCGGAACCTGGGCCAAAAACCAGCGCGCAGCAGCCCGCAAGACGTTCCACAACGCCGAACGCCGCGCCGCCGACGAGACAGACATCCCCCACGCCGGGGAACTCCCGCAAAGCCGCCTGGAAGCGCTGGAAGCATCGACCCGGGACGGTGCCCCCTCGGCTGGGACATCGCCTGGCAACGCGCCTTCCGCCTCACCCACGCACACATCAAGGCCGGCGCAACCCTGCCGACCGCCGCAGGCCAGATCATCGTCCAAGGCGAAGACCTGGGCGCATGGGTCACGGCACAGCGGCACGGCTGGGACAAGCTCCTGCCCGCCCAGCAATGGCTCCTCGAAAGCACGCTCGGGCTGGAACCGGCGGGCGCGGAACATCGCCGCGGCCCGGCAGTTCCACGCCCGCGAAGGCCACCTACGGGTCCCGCGCCAGCACGTCGAGACCGTCGACGGCGAACCGGTCGGACTGGGCCAATTCGTCAACAACGCCCGCCGGCGGGCGGCGACACTGAGCGCGCAACGACGTGCCGACCTCGATGAACTCGGCATGAGGTGGTAGAGAGTCGGCGCGGGGGCCGTAGGAGCGTCGCTCATCGGCGGCCCCAGGGCACGATGCTGTCGGTGCTGCGTCGTTTCGGCGTACGGGTCAGCGGTGGCGGTGACCGCTCGTCCGGTGGCCGCTGTATGGGGCTGCGGCCACCAGGGTGAATGCCCCCATGGCGCTGGGCGCGCTCCTACCGGCCAGTGATCGCGTCTGGGATAGGTAGATCGCATGACCGTACGCAACGCTTATCGTCACGCTGCTGCCCTGACGCTGACCGTCGCAGCGCTGCTGCCCATGCCCTTGGTGTCAGCCACGGCTGCAACAGCCGACCAAGGCGCCACCAGCGCTCACCTGGAAGCCGGAGATCCCAGCGGTGAGGCGCTGCGCTTGCTGGCCCAGCCTCCGTTCCCACCTACCGACCTCAGCCTCCTGGCCACGCAGGCGTATCCTGCCGGTCCGCCGATGCAGCCTGCGCCGCCCCGCGCGATCACCGTCAGCGAACTGGTCAGGCAGCTCAATACCACTTTGAAGCTGCGTGGTCGCCGGGCGGTTGAGGAGGGGCTGGCGGTGTTCCAGAGCCAGCAGATCTCAGCCATCGTGCCCGATCTGAACCTGCGCGCCGCTCTCGCCTCCCTGGCCAGCAGCCCGGCCGCCGGCAGTATCCAAACCGTCCGGGAGGGTCTCGTGAGACGGGTCGCTTTCGCTGCCCTACCGAATCCGAGCGTGATCGCCCAGACGTTTACCGCCCCGCATGGGCAGATCGACATCTTCGTCAACCAGCGGTATCGCTACGAGGACTTCCGTCTCCTTGGCGTCACCTTGTCGCACGAGACGTTGCACCAAGACGGGACGTTCAACAACAACGAGGAGGCCATCAGCGCAACGCTGCACACCGCCTACTACGGGCAGCTGCTCCTTGAACAGCCGCAGTTGGCAACCAGTCGCACCGAGCTGGCCCGCAGGCTCAACACCGGCCTGATGGCACTGCTGAACACGCGCGACGACCTCGGCCGTCAGCGTCTGACCCACGCCACCGGAAACGTGCTCCCTGGCACGGTCCCCCCGTTGCCGAGTTTCGGTGCTGCGTACCTCGGCATCACCCCGGGCGGCGGCACGGCAACAGATCCGACCAGTACACCGGGCAACGCGAACCTGGACTTCTACCTCAACGCGATCACCCGCACGCGGCACACGGGTGCAGCGTTCAACACCGCCACCGTCCAGTTCCTCGACCATCACCAGGCCTGGGCCACACCCAGCCAGCGCATCCGCCTCGCCCACCTGCTCAAACTGCGTCTCCCAAGCCGCCCAGGCAAGCACATCCCCCAGGGCCCCGTGAAGATGCACCCATCACCCGCCACGGATGGGTTGGCATGGCGTGGTTCAGGAAGCGGCACCTGATCTGCGGCGGGCGCTGGCCGCCTTCCTACGCGACGTCCCGTCTTGGTAGCCACTGGTCGACCTGCTGCACGATGGCCCCGGCGGAACCTTGCCGGTACAGGCGAGCGAGGTCATCGTGCTCGGCGAGGACCTGGGCGCGTGGGTCGCTGCGCAGCGGCTCGGCTGGGACAAGCTGCTCCCGGCCCAGCAGTGGCTCCTGGAAAGCACGCTCGGGCTGGAACCGGCGGGCGACGACGAACGACCCGTGCGGCGTTCGCAGAGTGCCGCGTGGGAGCGGAACATCGCCGCCGCCCGGCAGTTCCACGCCCGCGAAGGCCACCTGACCGTGCCCCGCAAGCACATCGAAAGAAACCGTCGACGGCGAGCCGGCGGGGCTCGGGCCAATTCGTGAACAACGCCCGCCGACGCGCCGCAACGCTCAGCCCACAACGGCGGGCGGACCTCGATGCTCTCGGCATGCGCTGGTAGGGCGCTTCGAGGGCGAGCGGGGAGCGCAGGGATAGGGTCTGGGGACGGTTCCGTGCCGAACGCACTCGGCACGGAACCGCCCTCCACTTGGGGTCACGTGATGCGTCTCCCTCAGGAGCTCCATCAACGCCGGGACGCTCTCGGCGTACACCGTCTCGTAGTACGAGGTTGTGGTGTGTCGGCGACGGCTGAACCAGGTCCGGTGGGGAGAGATCGAGCCGCACCGCGACTACGTCAAGCAGCTGCTGGAGACCACGACGGTCACCACGATCCATCAACGGCTGCGGGACGAAGGCAAGTTGAAGGTGTCGTTGTCGACGTTCCGCCGCTGGGTGCACGAGAACCTGCCAGAGGAGGCGGCCCGGTCGAAGGTCACGGTGCTACGGGAGAACGTCGAGCCGGGCTCGGAGGCCCAGATCGACTACGGTTTCCTGGGGCAGTGGATCAACCCGGCCACCGGGAAACGTCACCGGATCTGGGCGTTCGTGATGGTGCTACCCGCCTCGCGGCACATGTTCGTCCGCCCGGTGGCCCACATGGACCAGCACGCCTGGACCGAAGCGCACGCGGAAGCCTTCCGCTTCTTCGGCGGTTATGTGGGTGCCAACTCTTCCGCGATCTCGTGTTCCCGGCCAGGATGGTCGCTCCCGTCGAGGAGCCCGGATGGCCTGGCATCCGCAGTTGGTACGAAGTGTCGATGCCACGGGAAACCCCGCAGCATCGCTCGGGCACGCCCTGGTCGATGACTACTTGGAGTTCGTGGCGGCACGCTGCCGGCCGAACACCCTGCTGGCCACCGCCTACGACCTGAAGGTCTTCTTCTCGGTGGTGCCCAAGGAGCCCGCCGACGTCGTCACCGCGGACGTCTTCGCGTTCATCACCGCGCAGAAGAAGCCGAGGCGGGGACCGAAGGTCGTCCGACTCGAAGACGGTGAGGCGGGGCTCTCGGCTCGGACCATCAAGCGCCGGCTCGCCAGCATCTCCGGGCTGTTCGGCTACCTGATGACTCGCGACGACCTGGCCATTGATCGCAACCCGGTGCCAACAGCGCTGGCCAACCGCCGCCGCAGCGGCAATCGCGGGGCACCGCTTCTGCGCACGCCCCGAACCCTCCCGCGCGTCCTCGGGCCCGGCGAGGTCGAGATGCTCCTCGGCGCCCTGAACACCGCGCGGGACCGGGCCATGGTCCTGGCGATGCTGCTGGGTGGACTGCGCCGTTGCGAAGTCCTCGGTCTGCAACTAGGTGACCTCTCACCGGGTGAGCATCGGGTCTTCATCAGTGAGGGCAAAGGTGGGCACCAGCGGCTGATACCCCGTCTCCGCGCAGTTCTTCAGCGCGGTCGGCGACTCCCTGGATCGTGAACGTCCCCCCGTAAGCACGACCGGCTGTTCGTGGTGCTGCGCGGGCCCACCCGGGGTCGGCCGCTGTCCGCCGACGGCCTGGACGAGATCCTCGACGGCGTCCCGAAACGCACGGGGCTGCCGAAGTTGACGTGCCACCAGCTACGGCACACCTGCCTGACCCGGCTGCGGGAGGCGGGCATGGCCCTGGAGGCGGTACAGGCCCAGGCCGGACACCGCTCCATCGAATCAACCCGGATCTACATCCACCTGGCCAACAGCTGGCTCGTCGACCAGTACCTCCAGGCGAGTGCCGCCATCGATGCCGATCGGGTGGAGGACTGATGCGCCGGGCCCGCGCCGCCGCCCTGCCGATCGTGCACCCGGACCTGGTCGAGTTCTACCTCGCCCACCGGGCCGCGCAGGGCATGAACACCGATCACAAGGTCCGCTGGGGAGCCCGCGCTGTTCTCGCTGCAGTGACCGACCTGGCCGACTTCCGTCGCCTGCCGCTGGCACGCCAGCTCGCCTTCAACCACGAGACCCACCGATTCATCAGCTGGCTCTCGGTCACCGGACGTCTGCAACCCGGGGCGGACTATCTGGTCGCCCGGCGCCCGCGACTGGGCATCGTGCTTGCTCGCACGGAGCCGGAGCTGCACCTGCGGTTCATGGAGACCGCCCGCACGCTCGGCTTTCGCGACACGGTGGCGATGACCCAGTTCAACCTGCTGGCCCACTTCGTCGCGCTGTTCGGCAAGCAGCCGCACGAACTGCAGCAAAACGACTGGGACGAGGGACGCCGCTTGCTGTTGGAGGCAGCCCGCCGCATCCCCAACCGCGGGGTCAAGGCCCTGTCGACCGCCCTGTTCAACCTGGAAGCGACCTTGTTCCACTGCGAGTTGACCGACCAGCTCCCGCGTCGTCGCTCGCCGGATCACGCCGACATGCGGGCCCGGGAGTGGTCCCGAGCCCCGGCCGCGATGGCCGACACGATGCAGCACTATCTGCGGCAGATCGCCAGAACAATGCGGCCGGGAACCGTGAAGAACGCCGAGCTGACGCTGCGGGAGTTCGCCCTCCTAGTCACCGGCGAAGACACCGACGTCACCTGCGTCGCCTAAGGGCTGTCCCGTAAATGATCTTTGACGTGTGTGTTGGCCTGCTGGTTTCTGCGTCACCCGGCAAGGACGAGGTTGTGCAGGCGGGCGATGC
>NZ_JBJDQT010000061.1:0-5425 GCF_044903565.1 Streptomyces sp. NPDC004065
GACGACCTCGGCCCGCGCACACTCCCCACGTACTGACCACGTTCCGCCCGCCACGACCGCCCCCCCCCCCCCCCCCCGCCCCCCCCCCCCCCCCCCCCGCCCCCCCCCCCCCCCCCCCCCCCCCCCCGGGCGGGCCCCCCGCCCCCCCCCCGGCCCGCCGCGCCGGGGGCGGGCCGGGGCGCTCAGTCCTGCGTCAGGCGCACGCACTCGGTGACGACGTCCCGCAGGCTCCCGGTCCGCTCCATCAGCTCGCGCTGCACGCGGGCTCCGGTGCCGTTCCGCAGCAGCTCCGCCACGGCCCGGCGGGCGTGGTCGAGGTCGCCGCTGTCGGCGAGCGCGCCGGCCACGTGGTCCAGCAGCGCGCGCAGCACCGACTCGGCCGGCTGCCGCCGCATGGTCTCCGGGTGCAGCAGCTCCCGCTCCAGCCCCGCCCGGGCGGCCTGCCACGTGGCCAGCCGCAGCAGGGTCACACTGTGGTCGACGGGCTCCCGCCCGGCCCGCCACTCCCGGGCCGCCGTCTCCACCAGGCCCCGGGCGAGCGAGGCGACGAGCCGCGCGGTGCCGGCGTGCAGGCACACGTCGGCGACCCTGATCTCCACCGTCGGATACCGCTCGGACAGCCGGGCGTCGAAGTAGGCCATCTTCTCGTCGAGGATGACGCCGGTCGACACCATGTCGGCCACCCGCCGGTGGTAGCGCTCCGGCGAGCCGAACAGCTCGGTCGGGCCGGCCGACGGCCAGCGGTCCCACACCCGGCTGCGGTAGCTGTCGTAGCTGCTGTCGCTGCCCTGCCAGAAGGGGGAGTTGGCGCTGATCGCCAGCAGCACGGGCAGCCAGGGGCGCACCCGGTCCAGGACCGCGACGCCCTCCTCCTCCGAGTCCACGGCCACATGCACGTGCATGCCGCACACCAGCTGCTCCCGGGTGGCGATGCCGTACTGGTCGGCCAGCCACTGGTAGCGGCGGTTCATGCTGATGGTCGGGCTGACCGGGAGCGGGGAGGTGGCCAGCGCGGCCACCGCGCAGCCGATCTCCCCGGCGTGCCGGGCCGCCTCCTTGCGGCAGCGGACGATCTCCTCGCCGAGTTCGGCCAGGTCCGTGCACGGATGCGTGGCGAACTCCAGCATCTGCCCGTAGAGCTCCTTCTCGAACACGTCCTGGCTCGGGTCGTCCGCCTCGGCCCGGGCGAGCACCGCGGCGGACAGCGCCTTGGGCTCGCCGGTCTCCGGATCGACCAGGAGGAGCTCCTCCTCCACTCCGACGGTCCGCACCTGTCGCCGCCTTCCTGTTCGTGCCGTGACACCGGCCGGGCGCCGGGTCGTACGACCCGACTGCCCCGGGACGGCGGCCGGACACCTGGGTGCGGAGCGCGGATCCGGCGGCCGGCGCGGTGCGGCCGTGCGGCTCAGCCCGGGTACGGCGCCAGCCAGACCGTGGCCAGCGGCGGCAGGGTGAGGCCGAGGCGGCCGTCCTCCGGCTTGAGCGGTTCCGGGTTGGTGACGCCGCTGCCGCCGTAGCGGGCGGCGTCGGTGTTGAGGACCTCGTACCAGGCGGTCACCTCGCCGGGCACGTCGAGACGGTAGTCCTCGCGCACGACGGGCGAGAAGTGCGACACCGCCAGCAGCGGGGTACCGGCCGCGTCGTACCGCAGGAAGGCGTAGACGTTGTCGTCGGCGGCGTCCACGGCCACCCAGCGGAAGCCCTCGGGGCTGGTGTCGCGCTGCCACAGCGCCGGGGTGGCCCGGTACAGCCGGTTCAGGTCGCGCACCAGGTCCCGCACCCCGCGGTGGTCGCCCGCCGCGCAGTACCCGTCCTCGAGCAGCCACCACTCCGGGCCGTGCTTCTCGGAGAACTCGCCGCCCTGGGCGAACTCCTGCCCCATGAACAGCAGTTGCTTGCCCGGGTGGGACCACATGAAGCCGAGGTAGGCTCGCAGATCGGCGCGCCGCTGCCACCAGTCGCCCGGCATCTTGGACACCAGCGCCTGCTTGCCGTGCACCACCTCGTCGTGGGAGATCGGCAGCACGTAGTTCTCGCTGTAGGCGTACACCATCGCGAAGGTCATCTCGTGGTGGTGGTACTTGCGGTGCACCGGCTCCTTGCCCATGTACTGGAGCGAGTCGTGCATCCAGCCCATGTTCCACTTCAGCCCGAAACCGAGCCCGCCGGCGTCCGTCGGCGCGGTCACCCCGCCCCACGCGGTGGACTCCTCCGCGATGGTCACCACTCCCGGCGCCCTGCGGTACACGGTGGCGTTCATCTCCTGGAGGAACGCCATCGCGTCCAGGTCCTCGCGGCCGCCGTACCGGTTGGGCGTCCACTGGCCGGAGTCGCGCGAGTAGTCGAGGTAGAGCATCGAGGCCACCGCGTCCACGCGCAGTCCGTCGATGTGGAACTCCTCGCACCAGTACACCGCGTTCGCGACCAGGAAGTTGCGCACCTCGGTGCGGGCGAAGTCGAACTCGTACGTCCCCCAGTCGGGGTGCTCGGCGCGCTGCGCGTTCCCGGGCTCGTACAGCGGGTCCCCGTCGAAGCGGGCCAGCGCCCAGTCGTCCTTCGGGAAGTGGGCCGGCACCCAGTCCATGATCACCCCGATGCCGGCCCGGTGGCAGGCGTCGACGAGGTACCGGAAGTCGTCGGGGGTGCCCAGCCGCGCGGTCGGCGCGTAGAACCCGGTGACCTGGTAGCCCCAGGAGGGACCGAAGGGGTGCTCGGCGACCGGCATCAGCTCCACGTGGGTGAACCCCAGGTCCCTGACGTACGCGGGCAGCTCCTCGGCGAGCTGACGGTACGTCAGCCCTGGGCGCCAGGACGGCAGGTGCACCTCGTACACCGAGAACGGCGCCTCGTGCACCGGGGTGTCCCCGCGGTGCGCCATCCACTCGGCGTCGCCCCACTCGTGGTGCGAAGCCGTCACGATGGACGCCGTCGCGGGCGGCACCTCGGTGCGGCGGGCCATCGGGTCGGCCTTGAGGAACCGGCCGCCGTACTGCGAGGTGATCTCGAACTTGTACTTCGCGCCCTCAGCGATCCCCGGCAGGAACAGCTCCCACACCCCCGCCGCGCCGAGCGAGCGCATCGGGAACGCCGTCCCGTCCCAGTGGGCGAAGTCGCCGGCCACCCGCACGCCCCGCGCGTTGGGCGCCCACACCGTGAACCGGGTGCCGCGCACGCCCTGGTGGGTCATCGGCTCGGCCCCGAGCGCCTTCCACAGCTGCTCGTGCCGGCCCTCCCGGATCAGATGCAGGTCCAGCTCGCCGAGCGCGGGCAGGAACCGGTACGGGTCGTGCACCTCGTACTCGTCCTGCCCGTAGGCGACCAGCAGCGTGTACGCGGGGATCGCGGTCAGCGGCAGCACGGCCGAGAACAGGCCGTCGCCCTCCGGGACCAGCGGGGTCCGCCCGCCGTCGGTCACCACGCTCACCGCGCGGGCGCACGGGCGCAGCGCCCGGAAGGCGATCCCGCCCGGCACCGGATGCGCGCCCAGCAGCGCGTGCGGATCGTGATGGGCGCCGGACAGCAGGCGCTCACGGTCGGCGGGGTCCAGGGGCGGTGCCGCTCCGATCGCTCCCGCTGCGGGCGGGACGGGTCCGGACGGCTCGGGAAGTGACGTGTCGCGCGGTGCCACCGGTTCAGCCTCCTCTCACGGCGAGACGTTCGATCGCCGCCATCGGTACGGCGAGCCAGTCGGGGCGGTGCCGGGCCTCGTACAGCACTTCGTACACGGCACGGTCCGTCTCGTAGGCCCGCAGCAGGGCGTGCTTCTTGCGGGGGTCCCAGCCGGCCCGGGAGGCGTAGCCGGCGCAGTACGCCTCCCGGCAGCGGCGCGCCCACTCCGGCCGCCAGGGGCGGCGCTGGCGGGCGGCGTAGTCGAAGGAGCGCAGCATGCCCGCCACGTCCCGCACCGGGGACTCGGGGATGCGGCGCTCGGCGAGCGGACGGGACGGCTCGCCCTCGAAGTCGATGACGAACCACTCGCGTCCGGCCCGCAGCACCTGACCCAGGTGCAGGTCGCCGTGGATGCGCTGGGCGGGCGGCCCGGCGTCGCAGCTGGCCAGCGCGGCGAACGCGGTGCGCAGCCGGGTCGCGTACGGCCTGAGCGCGGGCACGCTGTGCGTCGCGGCGTCCAGCCGCTCGGCCATCGCCGCCGCGGTCCGCGCGATCTCCCGGTGCGCGCCCGTCGGGAAGGCGCCGGCCAGCGCCAGGTGCACCTCGGCGGTGGCCTGCCCCAGCTGGTGCGCCTGGGCGGTGAAGTCGTCGCCGGTGGCCAGCGCCCGCAGGGCCAGCGTCCAGCCGTCGGCCGCGTCGCGCAGGAACGGCTGGAGCACACCGAGGGTGGCCGGCTCCGGCCGGGTGGTGCGCAGCCAGGCCACGGGGGCGGGGACGCGGCTGCACCCCTCGCGGGCCAGCGCCCACGGCACCTCCAGGTCCGGGTTGACGCCCGGCTGGATGCGGCGGAAGACCTTCAGGATGAACTCGTCGCCGTACACGATCGAGGAGTTGGACTGCTCGGCGTCCAGCAGCCTGGGCACCAGCCCGCCGGGGATGAGCACGCAGGGGTCCGCCTCGAAGCGCAGCGGGCCCGAGGTGCCCGGGTGCCGCAGCCGTTCCAGCAGCAGCTGCGCCGAGCGCGGGTCGCACAGCGCGTCGTAGACCGCCAGACCGGCCAGCGGGCCCTGGACGGGCCGGCCGATGAAGGCGCGGTGCAGCCGCGGCGCCAGCTCCTGCCGTACGCCCAGCAGCAGCTGGTAGCAGTCGGCGGGCGGCGGCGCGGGCGTGCCGGTGGGGGCGGGGACCGTGCCGTGACCGGTGGGGACGCCCGCGTGTTCGGCGTGGACCAGCAGGTGCAGACAGCCCGGGAACAGCTCCGTCATGGACAGCAGGCGCAGATCGGTGACCGGGCGGTCCTTGCCGGCGAACCACCGCTGGCGGGGCAGCCATTGGCGCAGCAGCGACCCGAGCGAGGCCATGGGGTCGGCCAGGCCCGCGGTGCTCGGCTGGAGGGATGCGGTCTTCGGCATCGTCACGCCTCCTTTCGTCGGCCACACGCTCACACTCGTCTGCCGATCCGGGATGCGACTCGGGTGAGCCGGAACCAGTAGAAGCCGTGACCCGCCAGGGTCAGCAGATAGGGCAGCTCTCCGATGGCGGGGAAGCGCACTCCGCCGATGAGCTCGACCGGATGCCGTCCGTCGAAGGCGCGCAGGTCGAGTTCGGTGGGCTGGGCGAACCGCGAGAAGTTGTTGACGCACAGCACGAGGTCGTCCTTGTACTCGCGCAGGAAGGCCAGCACGGCGGGGTTGGAGGACTGCAGTTCCGTGAACGAGCCGAGTCCGAAGGCGGGGTTCTGCTTGCGGATCTCGATCATGCGGCGGGTCCAGTGCAGCAGCGAGGAGGGCGAGGACATGGAGGCCTCGACGTTGGT
>NZ_JBJDQT010000062.1:2137-5146 GCF_044903565.1 Streptomyces sp. NPDC004065
TGTATGTTCAGGCTAAGGTAAAATTTGTGAGTAATTACAAGTTTTCGGCGAATGTTGTCTTCACAGTATAACCAGATTGCTTGGGGTTATATGGTCAAGTGAAGAAGCGCATACGGTGGATGCCTTGGCAGTCAGAGGCGATGAAAGACGTGGTAGCCTGCGATAAGCTTCGGGGAGTCGGCAAACAGACTTTGATCCGGAGATCTCTGAATGGGGGAACCCACCTGGCATAAGTCAGGTATCTTGTACTGAATACATAGGTGCAAGAGGCGAACCAGGGGAACTGAAACATCTAAGTACCCTGAGGAAAAGAAATCAACCGAGATTCCCTTAGTAGTGGCGAGCGAACGGGGACTAGCCCTTAAGTGGCTTTGAGATTAGCGGAACGCTCTGGAAAGTGCGGCCATAGTGGGTGATAGCCCTGTACGCGAAAATCTCTTAGTCATGAAATCGAGTAGGACGGAGCACGAGAAACTTTGTCTGAATATGGGGGGACCATCCTCCAAGGCTAAATACTACTGACTGACCGATAGTGAACCAGTACCGTGAGGGAAAGGCGAAAAGAACCCCGGAGAGGGGAGTGAAATAGATCCTGAAACCGTATGCGTACAAGCAGTGGGAGCCTACTTTGTTAGGTGACTGCGTACCTTTTGTATAATGGGTCAGCGACTTATATTCAGTGGCGAGCTTAACCGAATAGGGGAGGCGTAGCGAAAGCGAGTCTTAATAGGGCGTTTAGTCGCTGGGTATAGACCCGAAACCGGGCGATCTATCCATGGGCAGGTTGAAGGTTAGGTAACACTGACTGGAGGACCGAACCGACTACCGTTGAAAAGTTAGCGGATGACCTGTGGATCGGAGTGAAAGGCTAATCAAGCTCGGAGATAGCTGGTTCTCCTCGAAAGCTATTTAGGTAGCGCCTCATGTATCACTGTAGGGGGTAGAGCACTGTTTCGGCTAGGGGGTCATCCCGACTTACCAAACCGATGCAAACTCCGAATACCTACAAGTGCCGAGCATGGGAGACACACGGCGGGTGCTAACGTCCGTCGTGAAAAGGGAAACAACCCAGACCGTCAGCTAAGGTCCCAAAGTTATGGTTAAGTGGGAAACGATGTGGGAAGGCTTAGACAGCTAGGAGGTTGGCTTAGAAGCAGCCACCCTTTAAAGAAAGCGTAATAGCTCACTAGTCGAGTCGGCCTGCGCGGAAGATGTAACGGGGCTCAAACCATACACCGAAGCTACGGGTATCACTTAGGTGATGCGGTAGAGGAGCGTTCTGTAAGCCTGTGAAGGTGAGTTGAGAAGCTTGCTGGAGGTATCAGAAGTGCGAATGCTGACATGAGTAACGACAATGGGAGTGAAAAACTCCCACGCCGAAAGACCAAGGTTTCCTGCGCAACGTTAATCGACGCAGGGTTAGTCGGTCCCTAAGGCGAGGCTGAAAAGCGTAGTCGATGGAAAACAGGTTAATATTCCTGTACTTCTGGTTATTGCGATGGAGGGACGGAGAAGGCTAGGCCAGCTTGGCGTTGGTTGTCCAAGTTTAAGGTGGTAGGCTGAGATCTTAGGTAAATCCGGGATCTTAAGGCCGAGAGCTGATGACGAGTTGCCATTAGGCGACGAAGTGGTTGATGCCATGCTTCCAAGAAAAGCTTCTAAGCTTCAGGTAACCAGGAACCGTACCCCAAACCGACACAGGTGGTTGGGTAGAGAATACCAAGGCGCTTGAGAGAACTCGGGTGAAGGAACTAGGCAAAATGGCACCGTAACTTCGGGAGAAGGTGCGCCGGTGAGGGTGAAGGACTTGCTCCGTAAGCTCATGCCGGTCGAAGATACCAGGCCGCTGCGACTGTTTATTAAAAACACAGCACTCTGCAAACACGAAAGTGGACGTATAGGGTGTGACGCCTGCCCGGTGCCGGAAGGTTAATTGATGGGGTTAGCTAACGCGAAGCTCTTGATCGAAGCCCCGGTAAACGGCGGCCGTAACTATAACGGTCCTAAGGTAGCGAAATTCCTTGTCGGGTAAGTTCCGACCTGCACGAATGGCGTAACGATGGCGGCGCTGTCTCCACCCGAGACTCAGTGAAATTGAAATCGCTGTGAAGATGCAGTGTATCCGCGGCTAGACGGAAAGACCCCGTGAACCTTTACTATAGCTTTGCACTGGACTTTGAATTTGCTTGTGTAGGATAGGTGGGAGGCTTTGAAGCGTGGACGCCAGTCTGCGTGGAGCCATCCTTGAAATACCACCCTGGCAACTTTGAGGTTCTAACTCAGGTCCGTTATCCGGATCGAGGACAGTGTATGGTGGGTAGTTTGACTGGGGCGGTCTCCTCCTAAAGAGTAACGGAGGAGTACGAAGGTGCGCTCAGACCGGTCGGAAATCGGTCGTAGAGTATAAAGGCAAAAGCGCGCTTGACTGCGAGACAGACACGTCGAGCAGGTACGAAAGTAGGTCTTAGTGATCCGGTGGTTCTGTATGGAAGGGCCATCGCTCAACGGATAAAAGGTACTCCGGGGATAACAGGCTGATACCGCCCAAGAGTTCATATCGACGGCGGTGTTTGGCACCTCGATGTCGGCTCATCACATCCTGGGGCTGAAGCCGGTCCCAAGGGTATGGCTGTTCGCCATTTAAAGTGGTACGCGAGCTGGGTTTAGAACGTCGTGAGACAGTTCGGTCCCTATCTGCCGTGGACGTTTGAGATTTGAGAGGGGCTGCTCCTAGTACGAGAGGACCGGAGTGGACGAACCTCTGGTGTTCCGGTTGTCACGCCAGTGGCATTGCCGGGTAGCTATGTTCGGAAGAGATAACCGCTGAAAGCATCTAAGCGGGAAACTTGCCTCAAGATGAGATCTCACTGGAGCCTTGAGCTCCCTGAAGGGCCGTCGAAGACTACGACGTTGATAGGTTGGGTGTGTAAGCGCTGTGAGGCGTTGAGCTAACCAATACTAATTGCCCGTGAGGCTTGACCATATAACACCCAAGCAATTTGCGTCGAA
>NZ_JBJDQT010000063.1:0-1710 GCF_044903565.1 Streptomyces sp. NPDC004065
GTTCGGCGGTGTCCTACTCTCCCACAGGGTCCCCCCTGCAGTACCATCGGCGCTGTGAGGCTTAGCTTCCGGGTTCGGAATGTAACCGGGCGTTTCCCTCACGCTATGACCACCGAAACACTATGAAACTCTCAACCGGAACCGCACGCCATGGCGGCTGCGACGGTTGTTCGTGGTTTCAGAACCAACACAGTGGACGCGAGCAACTGAGGACAAGCCCTCGGCCTATTAGTACCGGTCACCTCCACACGTTACCGTGCTTCCAGATCCGGCCTATCAACCCAGTCGTCTACTGGGAGCCTTACCCCATCAAGTGGGTGGGAGTCCTCATCTCGAAGCAGGCTTCCCGCTTAGATGCTTTCAGCGGTTATCCCTCCCGAACGTAGCCAACCAGCCATGCCCTTGGCAGAACAACTGGCACACCAGAGGTTCGTCCGTCCCGGTCCTCTCGTACTAGGGACAGCCCTTCTCAAGACTCCTACGCGCACAGCGGATAGGGACCGAACTGTCTCACGACGTTCTAAACCCAGCTCGCGTACCGCTTTAATGGGCGAACAGCCCAACCCTTGGGACCGACTCCAGCCCCAGGATGCGACGAGCCGACATCGAGGTGCCAAACCATCCCGTCGATATGGACTCTTGGGGAAGATCAGCCTGTTATCCCCGGGGTACCTTTTATCCGTTGAGCGACGGCGCTTCCACAAGCCACCGCCGGATCACTAGTCCCGACTTTCGTCCCTGCTCGACCCGTCGGTCTCACAGTCAAGCTCCCTTGTGCACTTACACTCAACACCTGATTGCCAACCAGGCTGAGGGAACCTTTGGGCGCCTCCGTTACCCTTTAGGAGGCAACCGCCCCAGTTAAACTACCCATCAGACACTGTCCCTGATCCGGATCACGGACCCAGGTTAGACATCCAGCACGACCAGACTGGTATTTCAACGACGACTCCACCCGAACTGGCGTCCGGGCTTCACAGTCTCCCAGCTATCCTACACAAGCCGAACCGAACACCAATATCAAACTGTAGTAAAGGTCCCGGGGTCTTTCCGTCCTGCTGCGCGAAACGAGCATCTTTACTCGTAGTGCAATTTCACCGGGCCTATGGTTGAGACAGTCGAGAAGTCGTTACGCCATTCGTGCAGGTCGGAACTTACCCGACAAGGAATTTCGCTACCTTAGGATGGTTATAGTTACCACCGCCGTTTACTGGCGCTTAAGTTCTCAGCTTCGCCCCACCGAAATGGAGCTAACCGGTCCCCTTAACGTTCCAGCACCGGGCAGGCGTCAGTCCGTATACATCGCCTTACGGCTTCGCACGGACCTGTGTTTTTAGTAAACAGTCGCTTCTCGCTGGTCTCTGCGGCCACCCCCAGCTCAGAGCGCGAAGCTCATCACCAGAAATGGCCCCCCTTCTCCCGAAGTTACGGGGGCATTTTGCCGAGTTCCTTAACCATAGTTCACCCGAACGCCTCGGTATTCTCTACCTGACCACCTGAGTCGGTTTAGGGTACGGGCCGCCATGAAACTCGCTAGAGGCTTTTCTCGACAGCATAGGATCATCCACTTCGCCACAATCGGCTCGGCATCAGGTCTCACCCTGCATGAGTGGCGGATTTACCTACCACTCGGGCTACACCCTTACCCCGGGACAACCACCGCCCGGGATGGACTACCTTCCTGCGTCACCCCATCACTCACCTACTAAC
>NZ_JBJDQT010000063.1:1807-3136 GCF_044903565.1 Streptomyces sp. NPDC004065
TTGACACGACTTCGGCGGTACGCTTGAGCCCCGCTACATTGTCGGCGCGGAATCACTAGACCAGTGAGCTATTACGCACTCTTTCAAGGGTGGCTGCTTCTAAGCCAACCTCCTGGTTGTCTCTGCGACTCCACATCCTTTCCCACTTAGCGTACGCTTAGGGGCCTTAGTCGATGCTCTGGGCTGTTTCCCTCTCGACCATGGAGCTTATCCCCCACAGTCTCACTGCCGCGCTCTCACTTACCGGCATTCGGAGTTTGGCTAAGGTCAGTAACCCGGTAGGGCCCATCGCCTATCCAGTGCTCTACCTCCGGCAAGAAACACACGACGCTGCACCTAAATGCATTTCGGGGAGAACCAGCTATCACGGAGTTTGATTGGCCTTTCACCCCTAACCACAGGTCATCCCCCAGGTTTTCAACCCTGGTGGGTTCGGTCCTCCACGAAGTCTTACCTCCGCTTCAACCTGCCCATGGCTAGATCACTCCGCTTCGGGTCTTGAGCGTGCTACTCCAACGCCCTGTTCGGACTCGCTTTCGCTACGGCTACCCCACCCGGGTTAACCTCGCAACACACCGCAAACTCGCAGGCTCATTCTTCAAAAGGCACGCAGTCACGAGAACAAGGCAAGCCTTGTTCCGACGCTCCCACGGCTTGTAGGCACACGGTTTCAGGTACTATTTCACTCCCCTCCCGGGGTACTTTTCACCATTCCCTCACGGTACTATCCGCTATCGGTCACCAGGGAATATTTAGGCTTAGCGGGTGGTCCCGCCAGATTCACACGGGATTTCTCGGGCCCCGTGCTACTTGGGTGTCTCTCAAACGAGCCGCTGACGTTTCAGCTACGGGGGTCTTACCCTCTACGCCGGACCTTTCGCATGTCCTTCGCCTACATCAACGGTTTCTGACTCGTCCCACGGCCGGCAGACCGTGGAAGAGAGATCCCACAACCCCGTATACGCAACCCCTGCCGGGTCTCACACGCATACGGTTTGGCCTCATCCAGTTTCGCTCGCCACTACTCCCGGAATCACGGTTGTTTTCTCTTCCTGCGGGTACTGAGATGTTTCACTTCCCCGCGTTCCCTCCACACTGCCTATGTGTTCAGCAGTGGGTGACAGCCCATGACGACTGCCGGGTTTCCCCATTCGGAAACCCCCGGATCAAAGCCTGGTTGACGACTCCCCGGGGACTATCGCGGCCTCCCACGTCCTTCATCGGTTCCTGGTGCCAAGGCATCCACCGTGCGCCCTTAAAAACTTGGCCACAGATGCTCGCGTCCACTGTGCAGTTCTCAAACAACGACCAACCACCCATCACCCCGGA
>NZ_JBJDQT010000064.1:0-4754 GCF_044903565.1 Streptomyces sp. NPDC004065
TGGAAGACGGCGCTGAACCAGTTCTCCCTGTTCTTCGAGGACCGACTCAACGCCGTATGAACCCCAAGGACTTACACAAAATCACTGACACGTCCCGGGGGCCGGCGGGGGATGCCGGCAACGGGGAAACGGGGAGGACCAGACGTATGGCCTGGGACGAGTGGGAGCAGTTGAAGGTGGACGCGGCGTCCCGCGGATCCACCCACATGCAGTTGAACCACATCCCGATGGATCCGGGCGGCAGCGGTGCCTCGGGCAAGCTCAAGTCGGACAAGAAGACCTGGACGATGGCCGGTGAGGACACCAAGGGCCTCCAGGACGACATCGGCAAGGTACTGGGCAAGCTGGACAACGGGCAGTCGGGCCTGGGTGAGGCGTCCGGGTGCGAGTCCGCGGAGGCCCAGAAGGAGCTGTACGACTCCTGGAAGAAGTACGTCACCGACGTCAAGGGCCGCTGTGGTGAGCTGGGCGGGCTGATGGAGCGGTCCGGGCACGACCTGTCGAAGTCGGATGGTGAAGTGAAGGCCGAGCTGGACAAGGTCGCGGCCAAGTACAAGGACACCGACGCCGCCGGCGGCCAGGCGAAGGGCCGGTGACGGGGCAGTCATGAACATAACAACGCTGAAGGCGCTGAAGACCTCGGAGTTCGAGGAGGCTGCCGACGGATACCGCGCCACGAGCGACATGGCGAGCACGGCCAAGGATGCGATCGAGAACAAGATCGTGCCGAGCCTGCGCAACCAGCTTGAGGGCAAGGCGATGGAGGCCGCCGTCGGAGAGCTGAAGGAGCTGGGTAAGAACTTCCACTACATTCAGACCGAATGTGCGCTCGCCAGTACGGCGCTGATTGGTTTCGCCTTCGACATGGCGGCGGCCAAGCGAAAGCTGGAGGCGGCTCTGGAGGATGCGAAGGCGGCAGGCTGCACGGTCGGTGCGGACGGCTCGGTTTCCTTCCCGGCGGGCGGCAACGAGGTCGATGGCAAGGTGCCCGAGGGGGGCACGGTAGCGGTCAGTACGAGCTCGACGGACCCGACGGCGAATGCGATCGAGCAGCAGGCCATCCACATGCACCCGAATCCGAATTTCGGCAAAGCAGTCGGGTTCGCGAACCGTATCGGTGACGCGCTGAAGGAAGCCACCGACGCGGACGCGAAGTGGGCACCGAAGTTGCGGGCGCTGAAGGCCGACGACGACTTGATGGTCTCGGATAGGGACTGGGCCGATGTCAAGTCCGACCAGGACGGCGTGAGCGAGGCCGGCAAGAAGTACCTCGACTCTCTGCCCCACCCGCCCAAGGACGGCGACCCGAAGGACAACGCGGCCTGGTGGAGGGGGCTCACGGACGAGCAGAAGTCGGCCTACATCTCCATGCGTCCTGACAGCGTGGGCAAGCTCGACGGCTTGCCCTCCGCGGTGCGCGACGAGGCCAACCGCATCGTCCTGGACGAGACCCGAGCCCGCTACCAGCTGGAGTTCGACCGCATTCCGAAGCCGCCGAAGAACGAGTGGACCACCATCTCCGAGCTCGGCTGGTCATCCAGGGTCCACTCCGCCGAATGGACGGACTGGTACAAGAAGTACGGCGATCGGTACTACCACCTCGACAAGTCGCTGCACGGTATGAAGGCCATCCAGGGCCGCTTCGACAAGACGGGCGAGCGGGGGCTTCCCGAGGCCTACCTGCTGGGCTTCAGCGCCGACGACGACGGCCGCGCGATCGTGGCCAATGGGAACCCGGATACCGCGGACCACCAGGCCGTCTATGTGCCGGGCACGACGTCGGACCTGAACAGCATCGAAGGCAACATCAACCGGATGGTCAACGTCTGGGACGTGGCCCACTCCAAGTCCGGCGGTCAAACCGTCTCCACGATCACCTGGCTGGGTTACGACGCGCCGGACGAAGTCGTCAAGGACGCGCGGCACGACAGCTACGCATACGACGGTGCGCCAGCGTTCAACAAGTTCCTGGACGGGCTCGATGCGTCACACTCCGGTGACACACCACCGCACCGGACCGTGATCGGTCACTCGTACGGATCGGCCCTCATCGGAGCCGCGGCCCAGAAGGGGACCCTCAACGCCGACGACGTCGTCTTCGCGGGCAGCCCCGGCGTCCTGGTGTCCGGTGCCGACGAGATGGACGTCCCCAAAGGGCACGTGTGGAACGAGGAGGGCGGCTCGGACCCGGTTCCGGAGCTCGGCCGCCCTTACCTCGGCGGGGATGGCACCATCATCCCCAGCGACCCGGACTTCGGCGCCAATCAGATGGCGACCAACACCCATGGGCACAGCGGGTACTGGGACCCCAGCTCCAAGAGCCTGCTGAACCAGGCGCTGGTCGTTGCCGGGAAGGGCGACGACGTGGAGCTGAAGCCCTCGTACGGCACGTTCGGGCCGCCCGGGTCTTGGGATCATGTGAAGTAGGAGAGACTCTCTGACGTGAAGATCAAGCTGGGCGTCCTCGCGCTCGCCATACCCCTTGCGCTCACTACCCTCACCGGATGCAACATGACTGACAACGGGTCCGACGTCCCCTCCGCCGGCACGAGCACGTCGAGTGATGCCGCTGACGAGGTGGAAGGTGTTTCCAGCGGTATCTACGAACTGATCGGCGTCAAAGGCAAGACGTCCGACAGCCGCGCGACCGTGACGGAGTGTTCCGGCAAGGACCCGGACAAATACTTCCGGGTCCTCCACCCGTGGAGCTTCACCCCGGCGTCCTCCGGTGACCTCGAGGTAGCCATGCAACGGCTCAGGGCGGCACTGCCGAAGCGCGGCTGGAAGATCGTCGAGTACGGGCCGGACACCAGCAAGAACAAGAACCTGAGGCTCACGGCTGACAACGACGAGAAGAAGGCCAGTGTGCACATCATTCAGATGGCGAAGGATAACCCTCCGATGCTGAGCGTGGATGTCATCTCCGGCTGCTACCAGGTCCCGGACGGCCAAGAGGTCGAGCACTTCTAACGGTGCTCTAGCGGGGGTGTCTGGGAGCTGAGAGCCCTGGCCGGTACCGACCAGACGGAGTGAGTGACGGGTTCGAGGCCCGTGAAGTTGCGAGGAGCGACAACGGGAGGTCGCTGCCGGGCCCGACGACCTCGTGCGCGCCGAGCGTGCGAAGCACCACACCGACCAACTTGGTCTCTACCGTTGCCGGCGCCGGCCGATAGTGCTGGACAACACCTCGAGCCAACCCATGACGAGACAGCGCAGCCTCCACAACCAACCTCTCCGCATTCTCTGGGGCTGAGGCCTCAGACCACGTGTGGTGCTGGAAGGCGCTGGAGGCGTAGGGAGCCTGGGTACCCGAATTCGTCCGCCACCTCTGTGACGTGGCGGTAGCCGTTCCCGCCTGCGTAGTTGAGAAGGCGCCCCCCCTGCCCGAAGCGCCATCCGCGCCGAGGTCGGGCGTGGGGGAGAAGCTGGGCAAGACCATGGGCGTCTTCGGAGTCATCGGTGATCTGGCCATGCTCTGGGACATGTCGCGGGACTGGAAGCGCGGCTGCGGCGGCTGGCTGCCCGATTGCCTCACGCCGCAGTGGGCGTGAGGCAGAGAATGAGGACAGAGTCGCAGAGGCCGTGGCGAAAGGACGAGTTACGGTGTGCGTCCCCGGCGCGAGCCGGAGGACGTGCCCGAGGCGATCGGTGCAGCCATGGCCCCGTACGACTACAACCGCCACATCGCCCCCGGTGAACCCGAGGTGGAAACCTGGTGGGACTACTGGCAGATCGACGGAGGGGGCTGCGAGTTCCCGGTCGTCCCGGGACACGAGGACGACCCGCGCCTCATCCGGGGAACCCACACGCTGCCGGAGAGGCGCGCAACGTTCCGCCCTCGTTGTGGTGGCCCACGGGGGCGGCTGGATCTCGAAACGCCGCGCGCACAGGCGGCCGCCGAGGCACGGCGCGCTTTCGAAGCCTGGCAGGCGTTCGCGTCCGGGTACCCGCCGGTGCACCCGGCGAGTCACTTCTGGGCCAGGCACTTCGCGGACCCCGAGGGCTACCCCAGGATCCAGGCCGTGGAGGACTACCGGACCCAGCCGGCACTGGTCGCGCTCGCCGACCTGCCGGAACTCGAGGACCTCGTGGGCGGCGACCCGGCCGCCCGCCTGGTGGGCGACCTGGGTGCCCACATGAGGGAAGCTGCGGACCAGGCGCTGACCACCCACGCACTCCTGACCCTGGACGGCCGGTGGCTCGCGATCAGCGGCCCCGAGCGGTGCCGTTACTTCAATGAGTACCTCGATGACCTGACGCCGGACACGATCGTCGTACGGGTGCTGTACCACGGGTGAGGGGGCGGGCGACGGGCTTGGGTCGGCAGTACGACGCCGGGAGGCTCTTGCCCGGCACCCCAGTCCCGGGTGGTCGACTTGACTCCCGAGGGGCTTTCTGACGCTCCGACGCAGGTCAGAGTGGCAATGCGTTGTGCCCCCGGCAGGATTCGAACCTGCGACAGCCGGTTTAGGAGTTCGATCATCCCGAGCTACTGCATGCTGAGGCACAGGGTGCGGTGGCGTAGCGGACTGCTGGGGGCCGTGGGGGTACGCCGTCGTTGATCCTGCGCGTCGGTCAGTTGGCGGGTCAGACCGCCTCGGGCGGCACCACCGACATCCTCACAGTCAGAAGCAGATGTCA
This sequence comes from Streptomyces sp. NPDC004065, assembly GCF_044903565.1. Taxonomy (NCBI): domain Bacteria; kingdom Bacillati; phylum Actinomycetota; class Actinomycetes; order Kitasatosporales; family Streptomycetaceae; genus Streptomyces; species Streptomyces sp. NPDC004065. The sequence goes on from NZ_JBJDQT010000064.1 coordinate 4,642, forward strand.
AAGGCCCCGGACCATGATCTTGGGTTCAAGGGGTCGTCGCAACACCACTTGGTTTCAGGTGGTGAGTAGATCACGTAGACGCTCGGCTGGGGTATCCCAGCCGAGCGTCTTGC
>NZ_JBJDQT010000065.1:0-4136 GCF_044903565.1 Streptomyces sp. NPDC004065
CTCCCTCAACCCCGCAAGATCATCACGTCCAACGGCCACGGTCCTCGCAACTCCCACAGATCGCGGGTGTTGCGAGGACCGTTAGAACCCAAGGTCTGCTCGGGGGCCGCGTGACGTTCCGGCCGGGGACCTACGCCTTCGTCAGGTCCTCGACCTCCTCCTCGGGCTCCCGGCCCGGGGTGGGGAGGTTGAACTTGGTGATCGCGAAGCGGAAGACCACGTAGTAGATCGCGGCGAACACCAGGCCGATCGGGATGATCATCCATGGCTTGGTGGCCAGGTTCCAGTTCAGGCCGTAGTCGATGACGCCCGCGGAGAAGGTGAAGCCCGCGTGGACGCCGAACGCCCAGGTGATCGCCATGGACAGGGCGGTGAGCACCGCGTGGATCGCGTACAGGACCGGCGCGATGAACATGAACGCGAACTCGATGGGCTCGGTCACGCCGGTGACGAAGGAGGTCAGCGCGAGCGAGACCATCATGCCCATCACGGCCTTACGGCGCTCGGGGCGGGCGGAGTGCGCGATGGCGATCGCGGCGGCCGGCAGACCGAACATCATGATGGGGAAGAAGCCCGACATGAACTGTCCCGCGGTCGGGTCGCCGGCGAAGAAGCGGTTGAGGTCGCCGTGCACGATCTCGCCCGCGGAGTTCTTGAAGTCGCCGATCTGGAACCAGGAGACGGTGTTCACGAACTGGTGCATGCCGACCGGGATCAGCGCGCGGTTGATCAGACCGAACAGGCCCGCGCCGAGCGCGCCGAGACCCGTGATCCACTCGCCGAAGTCGGAGATGCCCTCACCGATCGGCTTCCACACCAGACCGAAGAAGACACCCATGACCGTGCCGACGAAGGCCATGATGATCGGCACCAGGCGGCGGCCGTTGAAGAAGCCGAGCCAGTCCACGAGCTTCGTACGGTGGAAGCGCTGCCACACCACGGCGGCGAGCAGACCCATCACGATGCCGCCGAGGACACCGGGATTGTTGTAGGTCGCGGCTATGTCCGCGCCGTTCTGCACCTTCGCCTCGGTGACCGGGAAGGCCTTGAGGACGTTGCTGTAGACCAGGAAGCCGACGAGACCCGCCAGGGCCGTCGAGCCGTCGGACTTCTTGGCGAACCCGATGGCGACACCGATGCAGAACAGCATCGGCAGGTTGTCGAAGATCGCACCGCCGGCAGTGGCGAACACCGCTGTAACCTTGTCGGGCAGGTGCAGCTTGTCATGGATATCCTGCTGACCGAACCGCAGCAGGAGGCCCGCCGCCGGGAGCACGGCGATCGGAAGCTGCAGGCTTCGGCCGACCTTCTGAAGGCCCTGGAACAGGCCTGATCCCCGCTTCTTCGCGGGGGCCGCCGCTGGTGTGTCGGTGGCGGTGCTCATACGTCCTCCATCGGGTGGTGGTCTACACCACTCAGTGGTGTAGACCTGTTGTAGCACGATGAAGGCGGCGTAAGGAACCCATGATTCCTGCGACCAAACCGCTACTTTCCGTATGTGTCGCAGATCACGCCCTGGTGGTGTCCTCGACCTGCTCCTCGGGCTCCCGGCCCGGTGTCCTCAGGTCGAACCGCGTGATGGCGAAACGGAAGATCACGTAGTAGACGGCGGCGAAACACAGCCCGATCGGCACGATCGCCCACGGCCTCGTCGCCAGCCGCCAGTTGATGACGTAGTCGATCAGCCCGGCGGAGAAACTGAACCCGTCGTGCACCCCCAGCGCCCACGTCACCGCCATCGACACCCCCGTCAGCACCGCGTGCACCGCGTACAGCACCGGCGCCACGAACATGAACGAGTACTCCAGCGGCTCGGTGATCCCCGTGACGAACGACGTCAGCGCCACCGACAGCATCAGCCCGCCCACCTCCATGCGGCGGGCCGGCCGCGCCGAGTGCGTCATCGCCAGCGCCGCCGCCGGCAGCGCGAACATCATGATCGGGAAGAAACCCGAGGTGAACAGCCCCGCATTCGGGTCCCCGTTCAGGAACATGGTGATGTCGCCGTGCACCACCCTCCCGTCCGGCGTGGTGTAGCTGCCGAACTGGAACCAGAGCGGCACGTTCAGGAACTGGTGCAGCCCCACCACCAGCAGCGCCCGGTTCGCCACCCCGAAGATCCCCGCCCCGTACGGCCCCACACCGTGCAGCCAGTCGCTGAAACCCTCCAGCGCGGCACCCACCGGCGGCCACACCCACAGACACAGCACCGCGAAGGCGATCGCCACGAACGCCATCACGATCGGCACCAGCCGCCGCCCGTTGAAGAACCCCAGCCAGTCCACCAGCCTCGTGCGGTGGAACCGCTGCCAGAAGAACGCCGTCAGCAGCCCCAGCACGATCCCCCCGAACACCCCCGGATTCTGGAAGGTGAACGAGGCCAGACTCCCGTCGTCCGCCCGGCACCCGAAGTCCGGCACCACCGTCGAACCGCCCGGACAGCGGGGGAACTGGCGCAGCACGTTGTAATAGACAAGGAAACCCGCCACCGCCGCGAGCGCCGTCGAACCGTCCGCCTTGCGCGCCATCCCGATCGACACACCCACACAGAACAGCAGTGGCAGACCGAGCGAACCGTCCAGCAGGGCGCCCCCCGCCCCCCGCATCACCTTCGAGACAGCGGTCCACCCCAGCCCGTCCGCGCCGAAGACGTCCGGCTGCCCCAGCCGGTTGAGAATGCCCGCGGCCGGCAGCACCGCGATCGGCAACTGCAGACTGCGCCCCATCTTCTGCAGCCCCTGGAACAGCGCGTTCCACCGCTCCCGCCCGGCAGACGCCGCACTGCCGGTAGCGTCGGCGCCGCCGGCACTCATGGGCCACCTCCCCGCACGGTCCCCGCACCTCGTTTGTCCACCGCACGGACGGTGGTGTAGACCAGTCGACGACGGTTCCGCTGTCGTGCAGGCCATCCTCCGGCAGGCACGGCACGACCGCTCGCGAAGATGGGCCATCTGTGGGTTACTGCGACAAAGCGGTTCGGATCAGGGAGAACAAACATGGCCAGCAAGGCTGAGAAGATCGTCGCCGGGCTCGGCGGAATCGACAACATCGAGGAAGTCGAGGGCTGCATCACCCGGCTCCGGACCGAGGTCAACGACCCCTCACTGGTCGACGAGGCCGCCCTGAAGGCCGCCGGCGCCCACGGCGTCGTCAAGATGGGCAGCGCCATCCAGGTCGTCATCGGCACCGACGCCGACCCCATCGCGGCCGAGATCGAAGACATGATGTGAACCCGCCGGTTCACCGCCAAGGGGCTCTTCCCACCACGGGAAGGGCCCCTTCCGCCAGGGGGACTAGGCTCGGCGCCATGTCTCGCATCGACGGCCGCACGCCCGAACAACTCCGCCCCGTCACCATCGAACGCGGCTGGAGCAAGCACGCCGAGGGCTCCGTCCTCGTCTCCTTCGGCGACACCAAGGTCCTCTGCACCGCCTCCCTCACCGAAGGCGTCCCGCGCTGGCGCAAGGGCAGCGGCGAGGGCTGGGTCACCGCCGAGTACGCCATGCTGCCCCGCGCCACCAACACCCGCGGCGACCGCGAGTCCGTCCGCGGCAGGATCGGCGGCCGCACCCACGAGATCTCCCGCCTCATCGGCCGCTCCCTGCGCTCCGTCGTCGACTACAAGGCCCTCGGCGAGAACACCGTCGTACTCGACTGCGACGTCCTCCAGGCCGACGGCGGCACCCGCACCGCCGCCATCACCGGCTCCTACGTCGCACTCGCCGACGCCATCGCCTGGGCCCAGTCCAAGAAACTCGTCAAACCCGGCCGCCAGCCGCTCACCGGCACCGTCAGCGCCGTCTCCGTCGGCATCGTCGGCGGCGTCCCCCTGCTCGACCTCTGCTACGAGGAGGACGTGCGCGCCGAGACCGACATGAACGTCGTCTGCACCGGCGACGGCCGCTTCGTCGAAGTCCAGGGCACCGCCGAGGCCGAGCCCTTCGCCCGCCACGAACTCAACGCCCTCCTCGACCTCGCCGTCGCCGGCTGCACCGACCTCGCCGTCGCCCAGCGGGCCGCCCTGGCGACGACCCTCCTGCGCTAGCTGTACCCGGTCATGACTTTGGTGACAGTCGGGTGATCGGTGGCTGGCCGCCGAGCGCAGTGTGTCGGCGGCCAGTGTTGTAGAAGTGCAG
>NZ_JBJDQT010000066.1:0-3986 GCF_044903565.1 Streptomyces sp. NPDC004065
CGGGTTACACCCCCCAACACCCCCCCCCCCCCCCCCTCCCGTCGCCGTACCCCCACCGGGGGGCGCCCCGGGGGGGCGGGGCCCGGGCCCCCCCGGCCCCCCCCCCCCGCCCCCGCGCCGATGACGACCACGTCATACGTGCGGACAGACTCGTTCCCCACTGCCTGGTTCATTGCTGCTGCTCCTGTGGATGTCTTTCTTTCCCGACGCGGGTGCACCTCGCACCCCGTGCTCCACCGCTCCATGGGAGGGGGCAGCCCGGCGGAAGGGGCCACCGTCGGTCGGCGAGAGTCCGCGCACTGCGGGGCCGGCGTCGCCTGGGACGCGGCGCGGCACGCGGGCAGGGCTGCCCTGTGCGCTGAGCGGCGCATCGACAGCGCTTAGGAGCATATGCTCATAATGAAGCTACGGCAAGAAGCTCCCCGCCGCGGCCGGGCGGGACGGGTGTGGTGAGAGCTACCACCCATGGCCGGTCATGGCGCGCCTCGCGGTGGCGGTGAACGTGTGACGCCGACCGGAGGGGGCGCTTGCCCTCACTCGATTACGAGCATATGCTCCTAACCGGGCCGACACTTGGCCGCGGGACTGTTCCCCAGCCCCGCCTTCCCCCCTCCTCCTACCTGCTCTATCCGCCTGTTTCTGCCCCCAGCGGGCATGGCGCACGAGCTTTCCATGATCATCACGCAATCGCTCACAGGAGCCAGCCCATGACCGTCGTAAAGGCCGCCGCAGTCCAGATCAGCCCCGTGCTCTACAGCCGCGCCGGCACCGTCGAGAAAGTAGTGCAGAAGATCCGCGACCTGGGGGAGAGGGGCGTCGAGTTCGCGGTCTTCCCCGAGACCGTCGTCCCCTACTACCCCTACTTCTCCTTCGTGCAGCCCCCCTACGCCATGGCGAAGGAGCACCTGCGTCTGCTGGAAGAGGCGGTGACGGTGCCGTCCGCCGAGACCGACGCGATCGCCGATGCCGCCCGCGAGGCCGGCATGGTCGTCTCGATCGGCGTCAACGAGCGCGATGGCGGCACCCTCTACAACACTCAGCTGCTGTTCGACGCCGACGGCACGCTGATCCAGCGCCGCCGCAAGATCACACCGACCTATCACGAGCGGATGATCTGGGGGCAGGGCGACGGCTCGGGCCTGCGTGCGACGGACAGCGCCGTCGGCCGCATCGGCCAGCTCGCGTGCTGGGAGCACTACTTGCCGCTGGCGCGCTACGCCCTGATCGCCGACGGCGAGCAGATCCATGCCGCGATGTACCCCGGTTCCTTCGGTGGCCCGCAGTTCGCCGAGCAGATCGAGGTCGGCATCCGTCAGCATGCGCTGGAGTCGGCCTGCTTCGTGGTGAACGCCACCGCCTGGCTCGACGACGACCAGAGGGCGCGGATCGCCAAGGACACCGACGGCCCCGTTGCGGCGGTCTCCGGCGGGTTCTTCACCGCCATCGTCGACCCCGAAGGCCGCATCCTCGGCGAGCCGCTCACGTCCGGCGAAGGTGAGGTCATCGCGGACCTGGACTTCGAGCTGATCGACCGGCGCAAACGGCTGATGGACGGGCGTGGCCACTACAACCGTCCCGAACTGCTCAGCCTCCGCATCGACCGCACGCCGACGGCCCCCGTCCACGAGCGCGGAACCCAGGCGCCGGTCCGGACACCACGGGCGGCTGACGACCGTACGGCGGAAGCGAACTGAGCACCGCACCCGGCTCCGAGTCGCGACGAGCGGCGGGAGCCTGCCCGCCTCATATCCATTGGCTGGGACTGCTCGCAGTCAAGTCGGACCAACACCCATACGCGATCCGGCGGGCGGCCGGACCATCGAAGGAGACACACCATGGCAGACACGAAGCGCGGCGACGCTGATACCCAGGGCCTGAGCTACTACCCCTGGTGGCTGGACAACCTGGCCGAGGACGCCACCCTGGAGGGCGCTGCGATGAACGGCAGGGCGCAGGGCGCGGAAGCGGTGCGCGCCATCGTGGTCAAGGCTCGCGAGCTGTACGAGTTCCAGGACTTCGACTTCACCGGCGACTTCGGTGAGAACGGATTCCTGGAGATCTACGAGTCTTCGGTGCAGGGCGAGCCTGTGAAGGTCGTCGTCACGGTGACCCGCAATGCCGCGGGACAGGCCCAGAGCCTTGCGGTGCTCCACCGGCCGCGCAACGCGCTGCTGCTCTTCTCCCGTCTGATGCACGAGCAGTTCGCCGGCACCCCACTCGCTGAGCACTTCCTTTCCGACAGTCGCTGACCAGCCATTCCGAGCGAGGCGGTCTACTCCTGCGGTGCCAAGGTGCGCAGTACGTCGAACTCGTTGCCCTCGGGGTCGGCCATGACCACCCAGTTCCGGTCCGGGCCCTGGCCCACGTCCACCTTGACGGCGCCGAGGCCGAGGAGTCTGGTCACCTCGTCCTCGGTGCCGGCGTCGACCGGGCTGACGTCGAGGTGGAGCCGGTTCTTGACCGTCTTGCTCTCCGGCACACGGATGAACACCAGGGTGGGCGGCATCTGCCGGGCCCGGACATCCTCGACGGTCGGCACCCAGGAGCCGATCTCGACCTTGTCCTCGCTCCGGTCGATCACCTTGAAGTCCAGGACCTCGCACCAGAAGGCCGCGAGCCTCTCCGGATCACGGCAGTCGACGGTCAACTCGGTGAACCTGCTTGTCATGCTTCTCCCGTGCAGTGCGGACGAGGCTCAGCGTAGGTCACTCGTCCGACGGATCCGAGACCCTTCGGTCAGCGGTCCAGGCTCCGCGATCCAGGCTCCCGGCGAACCAGCTCACCGGGCGGGAAAGGCGAGCCGCAGAACGATCTCGCCGTCATCGATCTCCCCCGTGGGCTCGAATCCCAACTTCTCATAGAAAGGCCACGGTTCACCCTCACCGGGCTCGTAGCTGGTCAGCAGCTCGGTGCCGCCGTCCGCGCGCACCAGGCCGACGACCTGCGTAAGCGCCTCGTGGCCGATCCCTCGCCTCTGGTACCGCTTGTCGATGAGGAAGCGCCAGAGAAAGTGCCGCCCCTTGTAAGGACCGGCCGACGGTTTCCACGACAGCATGACGAAGCCCACCGGATCGTCGCCGCGGTACACGGCGCGGTACCAGGGATTGGCCTCCGGCTTCTTCGCCGCCTCCTTGAGCGAAAAGGACACGGAGGCGACGAACTGCTTCTGGTCACGCCGGACGCGGAGGGCGCGGACGGCATCCCGGTCGTCGTCGGTGATCTCCCGTAGGTGCACGCCAGGGCACCTCATGCCACACCCCTTCCGTTTCTGGCACTGCACCGTCAGGTCCCCGCGTGAGGAGCCGCCCCCGGGCGGCATTCCCAGGCATCGGCGTCCTCGGGACCATCAGGTCGGACGTCTTCGCAGCGTATGCGACACGGACGACCCGAAGTGAGACTGGCACGCCGGACCATGGCCGCATCGAAGCCGGCGGAGGAGCTGCCGGCGCGCTTCGACTTCCCGGCCGAGCTGGAGCCCGACATACGAGTACTGGCAATCACAGCGCGACGCAGTTACAGCGGCTGGCAGAAAGTCAGCCCGATGGTTCGTCGGAAGAACAAGACGCTGATGCGCTGTCGGCCCTTTCCCGCCGTACGGCCTGCTGCTGGCGGCCATTGCCTGTCTGGTTGATCTACACGTTCCTCGCCTGTCGATTTGAATCATCGGCACCCTGGTCTGGGCTTCAAGGTGGGGGATGCATGGCGTGGCAGCCAGGCGCCCCGACCGATCTCGTGGGCATATTTTTCGTGTTTCTGGGTGCGATTGGACAGATCGGCCGAGGATGGCTGGACAAGCACGCGAAGCTCATGGCAGACACGGGTGATCTTGGCGAGAATCCGTCCACCAGGAGCTTTGTCGTCGCGCATGCGTGTCCAGCACACGGTCAGCACCGCCTAGTGTCCTGCGCCGGTAGTCCGTCGTTAGATCTCGTATGAGTTCTTCTGCCGGGGTGCCGGTGCCGCGTCGTGGTCCGAAGTTGGAACCG
>NZ_JBJDQT010000067.1:0-2704 GCF_044903565.1 Streptomyces sp. NPDC004065
GGTGAACGGGGCTATCCAGGACGGCTCCGACGCCGTGATCACACCAGCCACGGCAAGATCATCTCACCCGTGACCAGCAGTTACGGGACAGCCCTAAGGGAGCTGAAGCAGCTCTGCTCACGTCCGTGCACGGCCCGCGCGTGGACGTTGTCATCGCGGTGTCACCCACCTCGCGAGTCTGGTGCAATGTGGGCCCGGGCCTCGATGGGGAACAGCGCCCGTATCGCTCTTCGTGGACTTGGCAGGGGCAGCCACTGCCTTTTGTTCCGATGGATGATTCCTGGACCCCCGCGAACTCGGGAAGCGGCCCGGTCGCTATCCGCGGATGGTACGAAATCAGCGAGCAGAGCTTCGCTCACCTGCTCCCTCGGGCAGAGATCCCCGTCGACGAAGTCCGGGCCGATCTGGTGCTCGTCGCCGGCGGCGACGACGCGATGTGGCCCTCTCTCCGCTTCGCTGAACAACTGGCAGAACGCCGACGCTCAGCCGGGACCACCGCGCATCTGATCGCCCGCCATGATGCCGGCCACCGACCACGCTTTCCCGGCGAAAGCCCGGCGCCGGCCTCCCCGCACTTCCTGTACGGAGGCACGCCCCAAGCTGACGCGCTCCTGGGACAGGCTGCGTGGTCACACATCCTCGACAGGCTCAGCAGCACGGCTCACCACAGTTCCTGATGCTCGTCAGGAGGCTTCTCCGTCGAGTCTGCTGAGGAGTCCGTCAAAGATCCGCTCGCGTGCGACTTGTCCCTTCGCTGTCGCATCGTCTCGCTGGCGTTCGAGGGTGGGCCGGAACTCGATCGTGGTGACGAAGAACGTGCACGATTCGCAGATCGACTCGAAGTGGCAGTCCATCTCGACGGGGCGAGCGCAGTAGCCGTTGCCTAAGGGCTGTCCCGTAAATGATCTTTGACGTGCCTGGTGGCCTGCTGGCTTCTGCGTCACACGGCAAGGAGGAGGTTGTGCAGGCGGGCGATGCCGAGCATGGCGTGGTGAACGCCGTCGCCTTTCAGGCGGCAGTCGCGAAGGATCTTCCAGCCCTTCATCCGGGCGAAGACGTGCTCCACGCGGGCACGGACTCTGCGGTGGGAGGCATTGTGTTCCTCCTTCCACGCTGGGAGCTGGGCCTGGCCTTTCTCGCGGCGGTGCGGGATGACCAGGCCGGTACCCCGGTAGCCGCCATCTGCGACGACCGTGGTCTTCCCGACGACGTCTTCCGCACCGGACAGCTCCCACGCCTTGCAGTCGTTCCGGTTGCCGGGCAGCGGCCGGCCGACCGCGACGACAAGCCGGGTGTCGGCGTCGATGACCACCTGGTGGTTGGTGGAGTACCGGTAGTTCTTGGACTGCTCGGCGACGGTGTGGTCGCGGGTCGGGACCAGGGTTCCGTCCACGATCAGCACGGCGTCCTTGCGGAACCGCTTGCGCTGCTGGAGCGCGAGCGCGGGCCCGAGATGGTCGATGATGCGGTCGGCCGCGGACTTGGACACCCCGAACAGAGGCGCCAGCTGGCGCGGGGTCAGGTTCGTCCGCCAGTACGCGGCGACCAGGAGCACGCGGTCCTCCAGCGGCAGACTCCAGGGCCGGCCCTTGCGGACGGGGTCTGCACCCTCACGCCGCAGAGCGGTGATCAGCTTGCCGAACTGGCGAGGGCTCAGCCCGGTGAACGGGGCTGTCCAGGAGGGCTCCGAGGCCGTGATCACACCAGACACAGCAAGATCATCTCACCCGTGACCAGCAGTTACGGGACAGCCCTTAGCATCCTGCGGTGCATCTCCCGGCGGAGCTTGGCCATCTCCGAGCCCTCGGCGTCGGCCGGTAGCTGGAGCGGGGCGTCGTAGAGTGCCTCGACCTTCTCCGAGACGGCGAAGTACTCGTCGGCGACGGTCCGGTCGGCGATTCGCGCGTAAACACGTGTCATGGACAACGACCGGTGACCGAGCAGTGCGGCGATGGCCTCCAGGGACATGCCCCGGTTGATCGCCTGGGTGGCCAGAGTATGCCGCAGCTGGTGCGGCGTGACCCGGCCGAGTCCGGCCTGCGGGGCGGCCTTGCGGACCGCGGCCTCGATGCGGGAGGCGTTGACCGGACGGCCGTGGTCGGTGAACAGCAGGTTCGAGTGCAGGCCCTCGGGCCGGTGCAGCAGCCAGTCGTCCAGCAGCGTCTTGAGCTGCGGGTGCAAGGGAACGTAGCGGTCGGTGTGCATCTTGCCGACCGGGACGCGGAGCCAGTAGACGGAGCCGATCTGCACGACCGCGTCGATGGTGAGGCCGAGCATCTCGCTGCGGCGCATCCCGGTGCGGGCGAGGATCTCGATGGCCAGCCGGGTGAACGGATCGGGGTCCTGGCGAGCGACCGCCAGCAGTTTGGCGGCCGCGGCGTCGTCCAGGAAACGGGGCCGTGGTTCGTCCGCGATCGGGAAGTCGCTGTCGAAGATCAGCTGGCGGGACGGCCGGTCGGCGGCGTCCCACTCGTCCAGGCGGCGGAAGAAGCCGCGGAGTTTGCTGAGGCGGTCGCGGATGGTGTGCCGGTGCAGCGGTCCTCCGCGGGCGGCCGGACGCTCCAGCAGCCACTGCCGATAGCGTTCGACGTGCCGCCGCTTGAGCTAGGTGTACCCGGTCATGACTTTGGTGACAGTCGGGTGATCGGTGGCTGGCCGCCGAGCGCAGTGTGTCGGCGGCCAGTGTTGTAGAAGTGCAGCCAGG
>NZ_JBJDQT010000068.1:0-2207 GCF_044903565.1 Streptomyces sp. NPDC004065
ATGTAGTCGCGTTCTTCGTCGGTGACCATTTCGAGGGTGAGCTCGTCGTGGTTGCGCAGGAAGATGCCCCATTGGCAGGTGGCGGGGATGGCGGGCGTCTTGGCGAGGATCTCGGAGACGGGGTAGCGGGATTCGCGGCGGACGGCCATGAAGATGCGGGGCATGACGGGGAAGTGGAAGGCCATGTGGCATTCGTCGCCGCCGGTGCGGTAGTCGCCGAAGTAGTCGACCACGTCCTCCGGCCACTGGTTCGCCTCCGCCAGCAGCACCGTGTCCGGATACATCCGGTCGATCTCGCGCCGCACCCGTCTGAGGAACTCGTGGGTGGCGGGCAGGTTCTCGCAGTTGGTGCCCTCCTCGGCGTAGAGGTAGGGCACCGCGTCCAGGCGGAAGCCGTCGATGCCGAGGTCCAGCCAGAAGCGCAGGGCGGCCAGGATCTCCTCCTGCACCGCGGGGCTGTCGTAGTTGAGGTCCGGCTGGTGGGAGAAGAACCGGTGGAAGTAGTACTGGCCCCGCACGGGGTCGAACGTCCAGTTGGACGTCTCGGTGTCCACGAAGATGATGCGGGCGTCCGGATAGCCCTTGTCGTCGTCGGCCCACATGTAGAAGTCGCCGTAGGGGCCGTCGGGGTCCTTGCGGGACTCCTGGAACCACGGGTGCTGGTCGCTGGTGTGGTTCATGACGAAGTCGATGATGACCCGCATGCCGCGCTGGTGGGCGGCGTCGACGAACTCCACGAAGTCGGCGAGGTCGCCGAACTCCGGGAGCACGGCGGTGTAGTCGGAGACGTCGTAGCCGCCGTCCCGCAGCGGGGACTTGAAGAACGGCGGCAGCCACAGGCAGTCCACGCCCAGCCACTGCAGATAGTCCAGCCTGGCGGTCAGGCCCTTCAGGTCGCCGATGCCGTCGCCGTCGCTGTCCTGGAAGGAGCGGACGAGGACCTCGTAGAAGACGGCGCGTTTGAACCACTCCGGATCGCGGTCCCTGGCCGGAGCGTCCTCGAAGATGTCCGGGACGGGCTCGTTGACAGTCATGGCGCTGGGGGCCCTCCGATCTGCGGGGAGACGGACGATCGCTGGACGTGGAACACGTGCGCCGGCCGGTCGCCGGGCCGGAGGCGCACGTAGTTGGTCCTGCCCCAGTGGTAGGTCTCACCCGTCAGTTCGTCGTGCACGGACATGGACGCGTGCTGGTCCAGGCCGAGGAGCGGCATGTCCAACGAGACCGTGGCCTCCTGGGTGCGGTGCGGATCGAGATTGGCGACCACGAGCACGGCGTCAGGGCCGGCGCTCTTGCTGTAGGCGATGACGGCATCGTTGTCGGCGTGGTGGAAGTGCAGGTTGCGCAGCTGGTGCAGGGCCCGGTGGCGGCGGCGGATGTCGTTGAGGCGGGTGATGAGCGGGGTGATGGTGCGGCCCTCGCGTTCGGCGGCGGCCCAGTCGCGGGGCTTGAGCTGGTACTTCTCGGAGTCGAGGTATTCCTCGCTGCCCTCCTTCAGCGGGGTGTTCTCGCACAGTTCGTAGCCGCTGTAGATGCCCCAGGCAGGCGAGAGGGTGGCGGCCAGGACGGCGCGGACCTCGAAGGCGGGGCGGCCGCCGTGCTGGAGGTAGGCGTGCAGGATGTCGGGGGTGTTGGTGAACAGGTTGGGCCGCATGTAGGCGGCGCTCTGGCCGGACAGCTCGGTGAGGTAGTCGGTCAGCTCCTGCTTGGTGTTGCGCCAGGTGAAGTAGGTGTAGGACTGCTGGAAGCCGATCTGGGCCAGGGTGTGCATCATCGCGGGGCGGGTGAACGCCTCGGCCAGGAAGATCACGTCGGGGTCGGCGGCGTTGATCTCGCCGATCACGCGTTCCCAGAACACCACCGGTTTGGTGTGGGGGTTGTCCACGCGGAAGATCCGCACCCCGTGGCCCATCCAGTGCCGCAGGATCCGCACGGTCTCGGCGACGAGGCCGTCCATGTCGGCGTCGAAGGCGATGGGGTAGATGTCCTGGTACTTCTTGGGCGGGTTCTCGGCGTAGGCGATGGTGCCGTCGGGGCGGTGGTGGAACCACTCGGGGTGCTTGTGCACCCAGGGGTGGTCGGGGGAGCACTGCAGGGCGAAGTCGAGGGCGGTCTCCAGGCCGAGGTCGCGGGCGCGGGCGACGAAGGCGTCGAAGTCCTCGAGGGTGCCCAGGGCGGGGTGGACGGCGTCGTGGCCGCCCTCGGGG
>NZ_JBJDQT010000069.1:0-2169 GCF_044903565.1 Streptomyces sp. NPDC004065
ATAAAAATCGACAGTGCGGCCCCGGCTGTCGACGGCCCGGTACAGATACGCCCAGCGGCCATTGACCTTCACGTAGGTTTCATCCATGTGCCACGGGCAAAGATCGGAAGGGTTACGCCAGTACCAGCGCAGCCGTTTTTCCATTTCAGGCGCATAACGCTGAACCCAGCGGTAAATCGTGGAGTGATCGACATTCACTCCGCGTTCAGCCAGCATCTCCTGCAGCTCACGGTAACTGATGCCGTATTTGCAGTACCAGCGTACGGCCCACAGAATGATGTCACGCTGAAAATGCCGGCCTTTGAATGGGTTCATGTGCAGCTCCATCAGCAAAAGGGGATGATAAGTTTATCACCACCGACTATTTGCAACAGTGCCGATAAAAATATATCATCATGAACAATAAAACTGTCTGCTTACATAAACAGTAATACAAGGGGTGTTATGAGCCATATTCAACGGGAAACGTCTTGCTCGAGGCCGCGATTAAATTCCAACCTGGATGCTGATTTATATGGGTATAGATGGGCTCGCGATAATGTCGGGCAATCAGGTGCGACAATCTATCGATTGTATGGGAAGCCCAATGCGCCAGAGTTGTTTCTGAAACATGGCAAAGGTAGCGTTGCCAATGATGTTACAGATGAGATGGTCAGACTAAACTGGCTGACGGCATTTATGCCTCTTCCGACCATCAAGCATTTTATCCGTACTCCTGATGATGCATGGTTACTCACCACTGCGATCCCCGGGAAAACAGCATTCCAGGTATTAGAAGAATATCCTGATTCAGGTGAAAATATTGTTGATGCGCTGGCAGTGTTCCTGCGCCGGTTGCATTCGATTCCTGTTTGTAATTGTCCTTTTAACAGCGATCGCGTATTTCGTCTCGCTCAGGCGCAATCACGAATGAATAACGGTTTGGTTGATGCTAGTGATTTTGATGACGAGCGTAATGGCTGGCCTGTTGAACAAGTCTGGAAAGAAATGCATAAGCTTTTGCCATTCTCACCGGATTCAGTCGTCACTCATGGTGATTTCTCACTTGATAACCTTATTTTTGACGAGGGGAAATTAATAGGTTGTATTGATGTTGGACGAGTCGGAATCGCAGACCGATACCAGGATCTTGCCATCCTATGGAACTGCCTCGGTGAGTTTTCTCCTTCATTACAGAAACGGCTTTTTCAAAAATATGGTATTGATAATCCTGATATGAATAAATTGCAGTTTCATTTGATGCTCGATGAGTTTTTCTGATAGTTAGTCTTTGTAGAGACACAAACCTGAAATTCCGGACACCGCGCTTCAGGACATCTCCCTGGACGCCGATATCTGGCAGTATCCGGACGGTACTATCGAACGCCGGGCCAACGGTACTACCCTGCCCTTTATGACTGACGACCGGCTATCTCACCCACGCACTTCTCCCTGAAATTTAGCATCGTCGCGGTTAATGTCGAAAATTTGCCACCTGACGTGGTTGGCATCGAGGGTGAAAACTGCCGTGGCGAGGGTGTTCTCCTCATCCGGATCGTCGGCAGCCAGCCGGTATTCACCGGCATCAATTTTCAGATTGATATCGTGCAGCACCTGGGTGGTGCCGAAATGTTTAGCGACCGCGCTAAATTCGGCACTGTTGCAAAGTTAGCGATGAGGCAGCCTTTTGTCTTATTCAAAGGCCTTACGTTTCAAAAACTCTGCTTACCAGGCGCATTTCGCCCAGGGGATCACCATAATAAAATGCTGAGGCCTGGCCTTTGCGTAGTGCACGCATCACCTCAATACCTTTGATGGTGGCGTAAGCCGTCTTCATGGATTTAAATCCCAGCGTGGCGCCGATTATCCGTTTCAGTTTGCCATGATCGCATTCAATCACGTTGTTCCGGTACTTAATCTGTCGGTGTTCAACGTCAGACGGGCACCGGCCTTCGCGTTTGAGCAGAGCAAGCGCGCGACCATAGGCGGGCGCTTTATCCGTGTTGATGAATCGCGGGATCTGCCACTTCTTCACGTTGTTGAGGATTTTACCCAGAAACCGGTATGCAGCTTTGCTGTTACGACGGGAGGAGAGATAAAAATCGACAGTGCGGCCCCGGCTGTCGACGGCCCGGTACAGATACGCCCAGCGGCCATTGACCTTCACGTAGGTTTCATCCATGTGCCACG
>NZ_JBJDQT010000070.1:0-1811 GCF_044903565.1 Streptomyces sp. NPDC004065
ATGACGGCTACCGAGTCCCGTGCGGGGCAGCGCAGACCGGCGCAGATCGTGGACATGTCCTGGGACCCGATCACCCGCATCATCGGCAACCTGGGCATCTACACGAAAATCGACTTCGCCAACCGGGAAGTGGTGGAATGCCGCTCCACCTCCTCCCTCTTCCGCGGCTACTCCGTCTTCATGAAGGGCAAGGACCCCCGCGACGCCGGATTCATCACCTCCCGCATCTGCGGAATCTGCGGCGACAACCACACCACCTGCTCCAACTACGCCCAGCAAATGGCCTACGGCGTCAAACCCCCACCCCTGGCCGAACACATCACCAACCTCGGCGAAGCCGCCGAATACATGTTCGACCACACCATCTTCCAGGACAACCTCGTCTTCGTCGACTACTGCGAAGCCATGGTCAAAGCCACCAACCCCACCGTCCTCGCCCGCGCCGAGAACACCCCCGCCCCCCGCGCCCACCTCCACGGCCACCGCACCATCGCCGACATCATGCGCGCCTTCAACCCCTTCGAAGGCACCCTCTACAAACAAGCCCTCAAAATCAGCCGCACCACCCGCGAAATGTTCTGCCTCATGGAAGGCCGCCACGTCCACCCCTCCACCCTCTATCCCGGCGGCGTCGGCACCATGCCCCAACCCACCCTCTTCACCGACTACCTCAGCCGCCTCATGCACGTCATCGACTTCGTCAAACAAACCGTCGCCCTCAACGACGACATCTTCGACTTCTTCTACCAAGCCCTCCCCGGCTACGAAGAAGTCGGCAACCGCCGCATCCAACTCGCCTGCTGGGGCGCCTTCCAAAACCCCGACATCGTCGACTACCGCTACACCACGATGAACACCTGGGGCAAAGCCATGTACGTCACCCCCGGCATCATCGTCGACGGCAACCTCGTCACCAACAACCTCATCGACATCAACCTCGGCCTGCGCATCCTCCTCGGCTCCTCCTACTACGACGACTGGACCACCCAGGAACCCTTCGTCACCCACGACCCCGCCGGCAACCCCATCGACATCCGCCACCCCTGGAACCAGACCACCATCCCCCACCCCCAAAAACGCGACTTCACCGGCAACTACAGCTGGGTCATGTCCCCCCGCTGGCACCACCCCGACACCGGAAAACACCTCGCCCTGGACACCGGCGGCGGCCCCCTCGCCCGCCTGTGGTCCACCGCCCTGTCCAACCTCGTCGACACCCCCTACATCAAAACCACCGGCCACAGCGTCAAAATCACCCTCCCCAAAGGCCCCACCCTCCCCGAAACCACCCTCGAATGGCACATCCCCCGCTGGTCCAACACCCTCGAACGCAACCGCGCCCGCCCCTACTTCATCGCCTACGCCGCCGCCATGGCCCTCCAATTCCTCGACGAAGCCATGACCCTCGTCCGCGCCGGCGACACCCACGTCTACGAAAACTTCACCGTCCCCGAAGAAGCCATCGGCTGCGGATTCCACGAAGCCGTCCGCGGCGTCCTCTCCCACCACCTCGTCATCCGCGACCACAAAATCGCCAACTACCACCCCTACCCACCCACCCCCTGGAACGCCAGCCCCCGCGACACCCACGGCACCCCCGGACCCTACGAAGACGCCGTACAAAACCAGCCCATCTTCGAAGAGAACGGACCCGACGACTTCAAAGGCATCGACATCATGCGCACCGTCCGCAGCTTCGACCCCTGCCTGCCCTGCGGCGTCCACATGTACCTCGGCAACGGCAAAACCCTCACCACCCACCACACCCCCACCTACGGAGCACCCCATGCCTGACACCAGGCACACCATGA
>NZ_JBJDQT010000071.1:0-1487 GCF_044903565.1 Streptomyces sp. NPDC004065
AGCGGGTGCGGAGTGCCCGTCGTGCGGGACGCCCTCGGGCCGCGTCCACAGCAGCTACGTGCGCCGGCTCGACGACAGCGCGACAGCCCAGCGTCGCGTCGTGATCGAGTTACGGGTCCGCCGGTTTCGCTGCCGCCAACAAGCGTGCAAGCAGGCGACTTTCGTCGAGCAGGTCGAGGGCGTCACCTTCCGGTACGGACGACGAAGCCAACAGCTCCAGGCTGCGCTGCAACGGCTCGGGCTCATGCTCGCCGGCCGGGCCGGCTCCCGCCTGGCCGAGGCCTTCGCCGTCCCGGTCAGCCGATCCACCCTGCTCAGGCTGATACGTGCTGTCCCCGAACCTGAGCCGCCGGCGCCGCGAGTGCTGGGGATGGACGAATTCGCCCTGCGCAAGGGCCACGTCTACGCGACCATCCTGGTCGACATCGAGACCCGTCGTCCCGTTGACCTGCTGCCAGACCGCACCGTCGAGACAGTCCGCTCCTGGCTGGCCGCCCACCCCGGAGTGCAGGTGATCTGCCGCGACCGCTCCGCCTCCTACGCCGAGGCCGCACGGCTGGGCGCTCCGGACGCCCTCCACGTCGCCGACCGCTTCCACCTCTGGCAGAACCTCGCCGACGCCGTCGAGAAGACCGTGCTCTCCAGAACCGCACTCTGCTTCCCGAACCTCCACCACCGGCAGGTCCCACCCAGCACGTGTCCCTGCCGTCCGCCACTGCTGAGCCCCGCCGGACCGGACGCCTGTCGGACCGCGTCCGCGAACAGCACGCGGCCGTCCACGCCCTGATCCGTGAGGGCGTCAGCCTGCGCGCCATCAGCCGGCGACTGGGACTGGCCCGCGGCACCGTCCGCCGCCTGGCCCACGCCTCGGACGCGGACGAACTGCTGGTCGGCCGCTGGACCGGGCGCACCAGCATCCTCGACCCCTACAAGCCCTACCTCAACCAGCGGTATGCCGAGGGCTGCACCGTCGCCCGCCGCCTGTTCGAGGAGATCCGGCAGCGCGGCTACCCAGGCCAGGAGCAGATCGTCCGCGTCTACGTGCGGCGGCTGCGGGATGCGTTCCCGCACCAGGACCCGCCCCGCCGCAAACCCTCCGTTCGGGACGTGACCAGGTGGATCACCCGCCACCCCGACCGGCTGGCCGCCGACGACGCCCAGCAACTCAAGGAGATCCTCGCGCGCGTCCCGGCGCTCGCCCGCACCGCCGAGCACGTCAGAGCATTCGCCGAGCTCATGAACAACCGCCGCGGCCACCAACTCAAAGACTGGATCACCCGCGTCCAACAGGACGAAGTCCCCGCCCTGCAGACCTTCGCCACCGGCCTCCTGCAGGACCTCGACGCGGTCGTCGCCGGGCTGACTCTGCGCTACAGCTCCGGTGCGGTCGAGGGTCACAACAACAAGATCAAAATGATCAAGCGCCAGATGTTCGGCCGCGCCAACTTCGACCTGCTCCGCAAACGCGTCCTCCACGCGGCATGAAC
>NZ_JBJDQT010000072.1:0-1446 GCF_044903565.1 Streptomyces sp. NPDC004065
GCCCTACCTTCTTGAGTGCGTCCCGCGAGTTCGCGACTCTGGGACTGCGCGGGTGGGGCAGGGATGGTTTTCATGCTGGCTGCCCTTGATGGCTCAGGCCGCTGTTCCCCCTGCCCCGCCACTTCTTCCGGACTGCTGATTAGGCTCTGCGGACCATCGCTGGGTAGGGCGAGGACAGGCGGAAGGAGTCGCGCCACACGTTGGTCGACGAGGGGAGCGTCACCTTGCCCGCTCATGCAGGATTCGACATCGCCAAAGATTTCCACTGGCTGGCCGTCACCGACGACCGCGGCAGGCAACTGAGCAGCCGCCGGGTCGACAACGATCCCGAAGCCATCGGCCAGGCCATCAGCGACCTGAAGGCCGTGGCGGCCGAACATGGCGCCGTCACCGTCGGTGTGGACGTGATGGGCGGAGTGGCCGCGCTGGTCACCGCCATGCTCCTGGCCGCCGGTCTGCGGGTGGTGCACGTGCCCGGCCTGGCCGTCAACCGTGCCCGCCGCGGTACCCGGGGTGGGGAGAACAAGTCCGATCCCCGGGACGCGAGGGTGATCGCCGAGCAGGTCATGCTCCGCGACGACCTGCGGGCTGTCCAGGTGCCGGAGGAGACCACCGTCGAGCTGCGCCTGCTGGTCGGCCACCGCACCGTGCTGGTGAAGGAGGCCACTGCGCGGATCAACCGGCTGCGGGACCTGCTCGCTTCGATCCATCCCGGCCTGGAAAAGGCCACCGACCCCACCAACAAGTCCAGCCTCATCCTGCTGGCCCACTACGTCACCGCCAGCGAGATCCGCCGCGCGGGCACCTCCCGCATCACCGACTACCTGCGCAAACGCGGCGTCAAGCAGCCCACCGCCGAAGCACTGGCCCAGGCCGCCGTCAGCTCGGCGCACACGCAGCGCACGGCCGTGGCCGGCGAGCGCCGCACCGCCGAACTCATCCGCGAACTCGCCGCTGATCTCCTGACCGGCAAGAACCGGCTCCTGGCCCTCCAGACCGAGATCGAGGAGCTGGTCGACGTGCACCCTGACGGGGCCCTCATCCGCAGCCTGCCGGGGATGGGGGCCACCCTCACCGCCGAACTCATCGCCGCGGTCGGCGACATCCGACGCTTCTCCAGCGGCGATGCCCTCGCCGCAGCCTCCGGCCTGGCGCCCGTGCTCACCCAGTCCGGAAAGATCCGCTACTCGCGCAGCGCGACCGGCGGCGACAAGGCCCTCAAGCGGATCTTCTACCAGTCGGCCTTCTGCGCG
The DNA here is from genome assembly GCF_044903565.1 of Streptomyces sp. NPDC004065. Lineage (NCBI taxonomy): Bacteria > Bacillati > Actinomycetota > Actinomycetes > Kitasatosporales > Streptomycetaceae > Streptomyces > Streptomyces sp. NPDC004065. The sequence goes on from NZ_JBJDQT010000072.1 coordinate 1,254, forward strand.
ATGCCGAACCACCCACCATCCCGGGCCTTCTACGACCGCAAGCGAGCCGAGGGAAAGCGACATCACCAGGCACTCATCGCCCTCGCCCGACGCCGCGTCAACGTGCTCTACGCCATCCTGCGCGACCGCCGGCCCTACCAGGACCGACCACAACTCAACCTCGTGGCTTGACTTCAGCATTAGGCAGCGGCCT
>NZ_JBJDQT010000073.1:0-1396 GCF_044903565.1 Streptomyces sp. NPDC004065
GGACGTGTCAGTGATTTTGTGTAAGTCCTTGGGGTTCATACGGCGTTGAGTCGGTCCTCGAAGAACAGGGAGAACTGGTTCAGCGCCGTCTTCCAGTGTGCCGCGACGTGGTTGACATCGCGGGCCTTGGGGGTGATCAGCTCGCGGACGGCGAGGTAGAGCACCTTCAGCGCGGCCTGCTCGGAGGGGAAGTGCCCACGGTTGCGGGTGGTCTTCCGCAGCCGGGCGTTGATCGACTCAATCAGGTTCGTGGAGTAGACCACCTTCCTTATCTCCGGTGGGAAGGCCAGGTAGGGGGTGAACTCGTTCCACGCGGCCTGCCACGTGCGCACGATCGCCGGATAGCGCTGGCCGAGCTCGGAGACGGAAAACTCCTGCAGTGCCTGCTCGGCGGCCTGCTCGGTCGGTGCGGTGTAGATCGCCCTGAGTGCCGGCACCAGCGCGGGATGGTCCCTCTTGGAGGCGAACCGCAGCGAGGCCCGCATCAAGTGGATCACGCAGGTCTGCACCGTGGCCCGGGGCCAGGTCGCGGTGACCGCGTCCGGCAGGCCCTTGAGCCCGTCGCAGGCGACGATGCATACGTCCTCCACTCCGCGGTTGCGCAGTTCGGACAGCACCGTCATCCAGGTGGTGGCGCCCTCGCCTCCGTCGCCGACCCACAGGCCAAGGACGTCCTTGCGGCCGTCCATGTCGACGCCGACGGCGAGGTAGACAGGCTTGGAGACGACCGATCCGGACCGGATCTTGATCCACAATGCGTCGATGTAGATGATCGGCCAGATGGCGTCCAGCGGGCGGTTCTGCCAGGCGGCGAGCTCGTCGGTGACCGCGTCGGTCACCTTGCTGATCAGGTCCGGTGAGACCTCGACGCCGTACAGGCCGGCCAGGTGGGAGCGGATGTCCCGCACCGACATCCCGCGGGCGTACAGCGAGAGGATCTGCTCGTTGAACCCGGCCAGCCGCCTGGCGTGCTTGGGCACGAGCTGCGGCTCGAAGGAGCCGTTGCGGTCCCGGGGCACGGCCACGGTGACCGCGCCGGCGTCCGTCAGCACGGTCTTGGACGAGGTCCCGTTGCGGCTGTTGCCCGAGCCGCGGCCGACCGGATCGTGCTTCTCATAGCCGAGGTGTTCGGTCATCTCGACGTCCAGGGCCCGCTCGAGTACGGCCCGGGTGATGGCGGTCAACAGCCCGCCCTCGCCCAGCAGGGCGGTCCCTGAAGCGTCGGCGCGGTCCATCAGCCGCTCGACGACCTCGTCCACCAGCTTGTCTTCGACCGGCTCGACCGCCGGGGTTTCTTTCTCCGTCATGGTCCGTCCGTCCCGGCTGACCAGGGCCCGAGGTCGGGCCTCGGCCAGCCTGTCACATCACGGACTTACACGATCTTTCAGACACGCTC
>NZ_JBJDQT010000074.1:0-1325 GCF_044903565.1 Streptomyces sp. NPDC004065
GATGCTCTTATGGATGTCAAGCGGCAGTTGTGAGCTGACGGCCATTCGTGGTTGAAGCAGTGATGAGCTGGTAGATCTCTCGGGCGATGTACCGCTTGAGACAGCGGATGATCTCCTTCTTGGACAGTCCTTCCTTCGTGCGGCGCTCCATGTAGGAGCGAGTCCGTGGGTCCCAGCGCAGACGGCAGAGCACGATGCGGTAGAGGGCCGCGTTGGCTGCCCGGTCGCCGCCCCGGTTGAGCCGGTGGCGTTGGGTGCGGCCGGAGGAGGCCGGCAGCGGGGCGGCGCCGCAGAGCATCGCGAAGGCCGCCTCCGAGCGCAGGCGCTCGGGGTTGTCGCCCACAGTGACCAGCAGTTGCCCCGCCACGTCGGCGCCGACGCCGTTGAGCGCAAGCAGCCGAGGTGCGATGTCGGTGACCAGCGGGGCGATGACCTCATCCAGCTCGTCGATCTCCTGAGCGAGCCGCTGGTGACGCCGGGCCAGGGTCCGCAGAGCCATCCGGCCGGCGACCACCGGGTCGCCGGCCCGGCGGGCATCGGGCCGCCAGGCCGCGCAGGTGAAGATCAGCTGCCGGTCGCCCAGCTCGCGCACCGCGGCACGCAGTTCTTCCGGCGCGGACACAATCAGTGCTTTCATCTGCCGTGACACGTCGGCGCGTTGCTGGACCGCACTGCGGCGGGCGACCCGCAGACTGCGCAGGGACTCCACCCGGCCGTCGCGCTGCTTGGGTATCCCGGTGCGGCGGGCCGACAGTGCCGCACGGGCGGCGGCCTCGGCGTCCACGGGGTCTGACTTGCCCTGCCAGCGGCGGGCCTTGCGGTCCTGGCGGTCGATCTCGACCACCGCCACCTCCTGCTCGCGCAGATAGCGGGCCAGGCCGGCCCCGTAGGCACCCGTGCCCTCCACACCGACCAGCACCAGGACACCGAACGAGCGGAGCCATGACACAAGCTGGCGGTAGCCGGCCGCCGTGGCCTCGAACTGCTCCGCGCCCAGGACCCGCCCCACGGAGTCGACCGCCGCGGCGGTGTGGGTGTCCTTGTGCGTGTCCACGCCGCCGGTGACCTCGACGAGCTGCTGTGCGATGGTTGACATCGCCGTCCTCTCCACTGATCCGGTAGGGGCGGCAGCCACCGACCGAGCAGGCGGACAAGACAGTGATGGGGCCTCTGGCCAGGCTCTTATGAAGTCACGCAGGCCGGTGCGGTGGATGCACACGAGCGCCTCCCGGCCGGGGCCGACAGATCCCGTTGAGGACCCAAGGTCAGTCAGTGGCTGGGTCAGACCCCGCCGGGAGACGCTCACGAACATCCTCACTGTCAGT
>NZ_JBJDQT010000075.1:0-1287 GCF_044903565.1 Streptomyces sp. NPDC004065
TGAACCGTTCCGGGTTCGGTAGAGATCTCAGATGTTGGGTGTGACCTGGGGCTTCGTGGTTGCGAGATAGTGGTTGTTCTCATATTCGACCGGCGGGACGTGGCCGATCTCACCGTGGAGTCGCCGGTGGTTGTACCAGTCGACGTACTCGGCGGTGGCGAGCTCGACGTCGGACAGCGTCTTCCATGGCCGCCGGGGCTTGATCAGTTCGGTCTTGAACAGGCCGATCGTGCTCTCCATCAGGGCGTTGTCGTAGGCGTCGCCCACCGATCCGATGGAGGCGGCGATGCCGGCGGCCTCCAGGTGGTCGGCGAGCCGGAAACTCGTGTACTGCGACCCGGCATCCGAGTGATGTATCAACTCGCCGGGCTGAACGGGGTGCTGGTCGCGGTCGCGTTGCCACAGCGCCATCTCCAGGGCGTCCAGCACGAAGACCGTTTCCTTCACGGTGGCCGCGGACCAGCCGACGATCCGGCGGGAGAAGGTGTCCACGACGAAGGCGACGTAGACGACCCCTGCCCAGGTCTTCACATGGGTGAAGTCCGCGACCCAGCACCGGTTCGGAGCGCCGGCGACGAAGTCACGGTCGACGAGGTCCGGGGCCCGATCGGTCTGGCCGCCGGGCAGCGTGGTGATCACGCGCCGGCCGCGGACGGCGCCGGCGATGCCGAGCTCGCGCATCAGACGTTCGACGGTGCAGCGGGCCACCGCGTGCCCCTGCCGGTTCAGCTCCCGCCAGATCTTCCTCGCACCGTAGACCCGGTAGTTGGCCTCGAAGACCTCTCTGATGTGCTCCTTCAGCTCGGCGTCCCGCACGGTCCTGGCGGACGGCGTGACCTGTCGTTTGTGGTGGGCGTAGTAGGTGGCAGGGGCGATCTTGCAGCCGTGTGCGCTCAGCACGCGGCAGATCGGCTCGACACCGCCGAAGCGGTCCCGGTGCTCGTCGATGAACGCTATGAGCGCGTGTGTGGCCGGTCGAGCTCGGCCGCGAAGAAAGACGCCGCAGCCTTGAGGATCTCGTTCGCCCGCTTCAGCTCGGCGTTCTCCTTCTTCAGCCGCTTCAGCTCGGCCGACTCCTCGGTCGTGGTGCCCGGCCGGGTACCGGCGTCGATCTGGTCCTGCCGCACCCACTTGCGCAGCGTCTCGGTCGCGCCAATCCCGAGCTTGGACGCGACCGCCTTCATCGCGGCCCACTCGGTGTCGTAGTCGGGCCGCACCTCGGCGACCATCCGCACCGCACGACGGCGCAGCTCAAGCGGATAAGGGGAAGGACGTGCCATGACTCGA
>NZ_JBJDQT010000076.1:0-1259 GCF_044903565.1 Streptomyces sp. NPDC004065
GTTGGACGTGATGATCTTGCGGGGTTGAGGGAGCGTTTCCTTGCGCGGCTGGATGCCGTGGGGAACGTGACCGTGGTGGCGCGTGAGCTGGGGGTGAACCGGAACACCGCCTTCGGCTGGGCCCGGAAGGCCGGACGGAGCTCGGTGCGTCTGCCTCGGCGACACCCCGGGCGGGATGAGTACGAGCGGCTTCGGGCCGCCGGTGTCGCCCGCCGGGTCGCGGCCCGGCGGGTCGGTGTGAACGAGCGCACGGCCAAGGACTGGGACTGGGGTGTCAAGAAGAGCGGCACCACGCGCACTTACGCTGACGGCCGCCGTGTCGACTACACCACCGGGACCGTCACGATGTGCGGTGTGACCACGGCACCGGTGGGCCTGACGGCCCTGGAGAAGCAGCTTCACCCGCGATTTCTGGCGCTCGCCGAGCGCGAGAAGATCCGCGATCTGCGCGCGGCGGGTCAGTCGCTGAGGGCGATCGGGCGTGCTCTGGGACGGCCGGCGAGCACGGTCAAGCGGGAGATCGACGCGAACTCCGGCACCGAGGGCTACCAGCCCTACGCCGCCCACCGCGCCGCCGCAGCGCGCAGGCCCCGGCCCAAGGAGCGCAAGCTGCTACGTGCGGGACGGCTGCGCCGCTTCGTCCAGGACGGACTGCGCCGGCGGTGGTCACCGGAGCAGATCTGCCACGCTCTACGCAGAGAACATCCCGACGACGAAAGCATGCGGGTGAGCGTGGAAACGGTCTACCAGGCGCTGTACTTCCAGGCCCGCGGCGGCCTGAAACGGGAAGTGCAGGCAGCCATCCGCTCCGGCCGGACCCGCCGCAAACCACGCCGGGACCCCGAGCGGCGCACGCCTCGGTTCATCGACCCGATGGTGATGATCAGCGACCGTCCCGCCGACGTCGAGGACCGGGCCGTGCCCGGTCACTGGGAAGGCGACCTGATCATCGGCGCGGGCGGGCGCTCCGCGATCGCCACCCTGGTCGAGCGCAGCACCCGATACACCATGCTGGTCCACCTGCCGGGCGGCGCCCACGACGCCGAGACCGTCCGCGACGGCCTCGTCGCCACGATCCAGACCCTGCCCACCCACCTGCGCGGCTCCCTCACCTGGGACCAGGGCAGCGAGATGGCACGCCACAAGCAGTTCAGCATGGCCACCGGCATGCCCGTCTACTTCTGCGACCCGGCCTCGCCCTGGCAACGCGGCTCGAACGAGAACACGAACGGGCTGCTGCGGCAGTACTTCCCCAAGGG
>NZ_JBJDQT010000077.1:0-1160 GCF_044903565.1 Streptomyces sp. NPDC004065
CTAGTGTCCTGCGCCGGAGATCCGTCGGCAGAATCGTGCGAGGGATTCGAGGATCTCCTCGGCGGTCTTGGTCCAGATGAACGGCTTGGGGTCTGCATTCCAGTTCTTGACCCAGGCGCGGATGTCGGCTTCGAGGCTCTGGACATTCTTGTGTGCGCCGCGGCGGATCTTCTGGTCGGCCAGGAACCCGAACCACCGCTCGACCTGGTTGATCCACGAGGAGCCGGTCGGGGTGAAGTGCATATGGAAGCGCGGGTGCTTGGACAGCCATGTCCTGATCGCGGGTGTCTTGTGGGTGCCGTAGTTGTCGCAGATCAGGTGGATCTGCAGGTGTGCGGGCACCTCTTTGTCGATCCGGATCAGGAACTTCTTGAACTCCGTCGCCCGGTGCCGGCGGTGCAGGGAGCTGATGACCTCGCCGGTGGCGACGTCGAACGCGGCGAACAAGGTGGTCAGCCCGTTGCGGACGTAGTCGTGGGTGCGCCGCTCGGGCATGCCCGGCATTATCGGCAGCACCGGCTGGGAGCGGTCCAGGGCTTGGATCTGGGACTTCTCGTCCACCGACAGAACCACCGCGCCCTCGGGCGGGTTGAAGTACAGCCCGACGACGTCGTAGACCTTGTCCACGAAGAACGGGTCCGTGGACAGCTTGAAGGTGTCTGTCAGGTGCGGCTTGAGCTGGAACTTCCGCCAGATCCGACCGATGGTGGACTTGGACAGGCCGCTGTGCTCGGCCATCGATTTCCGCGACCAGTGCGTGGCGTTCTTCGGGATCTCCTCCAAGGTGGCGACCACCACCGCCTCCACCTGGTCAACGCTGATGGTGGGTGGCCGGCCCGGCCGGGGCTCGTCGGCCAGGCCGTCCAGCCGCTCGGCGAGGAACCGCCGTCGCCACTTGCGGACCGTGTCCGCGGAAATCCGCAGGTTGCGGGCCACCTCGACGATCGGCGGGACATCAGGACCGGCACACGCCAGAACAATCCGCGCGCGTAACGCGAGCGCCTGGGCGGAGTTGGCCCGCCTCGTCCAGCGTTCCAGCACAGCACGCTCGTCATCGCCCAGCAGCAGCGGTTCCAACTTCGGACCACGACGCGGCACCGGCACCCCGGCAGAAGAACTCATACGAGATCTAACGACGGACTACCGGCGCAGGACACTAG
>NZ_JBJDQT010000078.1:0-1149 GCF_044903565.1 Streptomyces sp. NPDC004065
CTCTGAGTGGGCGGTTCGCAAGGTGTTCCGTTTCTGATTGAGGTGGGGGAACGGCTGCTGGTGGAGGGTGTGTGGCTATCGCTGCCTGGCGAAGTCGCCGGTGTCGGTCTCAGTGAGGATCTCGAGTTTGACCAGGCGTTTCAGCTTGGCGCGGGTGCCTTCGATGTTCTTCGGCAGCAGTTCGTGACCGAGGGCTTCGCAGACGTCCTTGGCCGGTAGCGGTCCGGTCGCGTGGTTGAAGGCGGCGAGGACGCGGGGGTATCCGGGTGCTCGGGCAGCTCCGGCGGGGAGGCGGGGAGCCGGTCGGCGAGGCCGGTGACGGTCTTTCGGGTGATCGTGAGGTGCTCCAGGTGTGTCTCGGCCTCCCTCAGCCGGGTCTGCAGGTTGTCGATCTGTACGCGGAGGTCGTCGGCCAGGGCCCGGGCGGCGTCTTCCTGGAGGTCCAGGGCATCGAGCAGGGGCTGGATGTTCACGCTGCCGCCGCCTGCGCTGTGCGCCAGGTGGGGGTATTCGCGCCGGTGAGGCGTCGGGTCATGACGTGGGTCATCGCCCAGTAGACGCGGGAGGCGGAGGAGGAGGGGCGGTGCTCGTAGTCGCGGACCAGGCGCCGGTGCAGTATCAGGGTCCCGTAGGTCTGCTCGACCCTCCACCGTTTCGACTGCGGCACGAACCCCTAATATGCGGGTCTCGATGTCAAGCCTCCGGTTGTGTCTGAGAAGCTGCCAAGACGTTCTTTGACCGCGACGCGTCGAACTGGGGGAACACGTGGATGTTGCTGAGCACGAGCTGAACCATCCCTGGGAAGGTGTTCTTGTCACGCCCGCTCACGGCAGTGATGCCGGCGTTCTGGTCCTGGCCGGTTCCAGCGGACGCATCGAACACGAGAGAGCTCGCATCCTCGCGCAGCAGGGCATTGCCGCTCTGTCCATCCGCTGGTTCGGCGGACCAGGACAGTCCCCGGGAATTTGCGAGATCCCCTTGGAGACCTTCACCGCCGCGGTCGACCTCCTCACCACGAGCGGGGCCCGGCGCATCGGCATCCTCGGCGTCTCCAAAGGGCTGTCCCGTAAATGATCTTTGACGTGTGTGTTGGCCTGCTGGTTTCTGCGTCACCCGGCAAGGACGAGGTTGTGCAGGCGGGCGATGCCG
>NZ_JBJDQT010000079.1:0-1128 GCF_044903565.1 Streptomyces sp. NPDC004065
GATCCGCAACTCCTGGCGGGTGGCCCAGGCGCGGCGGTCGAGGACGTTCTTCTGCAGCAGTGCGAAGAAGCTCTCCATCGCGGCGTTGTCGCCGGCGGCCCCGACCCGGCCCATTGAGCCGACCAGGCCGTGCCGGTTGAGGACGGCGGCGACCTTGCGGGAGCGGAATTGCGATCCGCGGTCGGAGTGCACGATGCATCCCGCAGCAGGGCCGCGGCGGGCGACGGCGGACTCCAGCGCGGCCACTGCGAGGCGGGACTTCATCCGGGCGTCGATGGAATAGCCCACGATGCGACCGGAGTACACGTCCTTGACCGCGCATAGATACAGCTTGCCCTCGCCGGTCGCGTGCTCAGTGATGTCCGTGAGCCACAATCGGTTCGGCTCGTCTGCGGTGAAGTCCCGCCGCACCAGGTCATCGTGGACCGGTGGCCCGGCTTTGGTGTTCTTCCCGCGGCCTCTTCGCTTGCCGAAGGCACTCCACCAGCCGTTGTCCCGGCAGATCCGCCAGGCGGTCCGCTCGGCCATCACCTCACCGGCGGCGCGGGCCTCGTCGCGAAGGAAGCGGTGCCCGAACTCGGGATCGTCGCGGTGCGCGTCGAACAGGGCGTTGGCCCGGTATGCCTCGGCCATCTCAGCATCAGTGACCGGCCTGGTCAGCCACCGGTAGTAGGGCTGGCGGGCCAGCCCGAGCACCCGGCACGTCACCGCCACCGGCACCCGGTAAGGGGCATCGGCGGCGGCCAGCTCACGGACGAGCGTGTACATCATTTTGCCGGCAGGTTCGCCTGCGACAGATACGCCGCAGCCCTCCTGAGCACCTCGTTCTCCTGCTCCAGCAACCGGATCCGCTTGCGGGCCTCGCGCAGCTCGGCCGACTCACCCGACGGCGTTGCGGGCCTGGCGCCCTCATCGGTCTCGGCGCGGCGCAGCCACTTCGACAGCGTGATCGGGTGGACCCCGAAGTCGGTGGCGATCTGTTCCAGCGTGATGCCGGGCTCGCGGTTACGCGCGACCCGCACGACGTCCTCGCGGAACTCCTTCGGATACGGCTTGGGCACTGCAACATCCTTCCAGGCCGCTTCTCAGCAAGCCAGGTCAGGTGTCACCCAACCCTGCAGCAGTCCC
>NZ_JBJDQT010000080.1:0-1110 GCF_044903565.1 Streptomyces sp. NPDC004065
AGACCCCAAGCCGTTCATCTGGACCAAGACCGCCGAGGAGATCCTCGAATCCCTCGCACGATTCTGCCGACGGATCTCCGGCGCAGGACACTAGTACTCCAGCCGTAGATCGTGATCTCGATGATGAGGGGCGCCGAGGAGACAGGTGGTCAGTGTCGATCATCTGGACGAGATCGACCACGCCACCGAGGGTGTCCGTTCCTTCTCCGCCTACCCGACTACTCAAGTCCACCGAGACGGAGGGCGTCCCTTAATTCGCTGAGCTTCTCGGTCGTCGCCGGGGTCCGCTCCTGCGCCTGTCCAGCGAGTCGGAGGGCATCCTCAATCTCTTTGAGTTTCGCGTAGGGCAGGGCGCCCGCCCGCTCGATCAGGTCGTCCCGGGACACGGTGGTCAGCCACGTACAAGGGGTAAAGCCCGGAGACGGGAACGCGACCCGCAGCACGCCTTCAAAGGGCAGTCCTTCCATGGCGCCTACTGCCACTTCGACGCCCAGACCGCTGATGTCGACGCCCGCCGGTGCCACGACCTGCATCACCCGGATGCCGGACGCGTCGCCTTCCGACAGCAGTACGACCGGCCGCCGCTCGTCGAACTCGACCCACCAGACTTCGCCACGTTGCACATGTCCTCCTGACCCAGGACCGCATGCGTACGCTGCGCGACCCTGACGCGCTGTGGAGACAGGTGCGGCCACGTTGATCATCGGTGTGTGAAGACAAACGATCACGCGGTGGCCGCAGGTCACAGCGTAGACCCTGCCCGCTGGCAGGAGGCTTTCGATGGCCTGATGAGCCGGATAGCCGGGCGGTTCGCGCGGGTCGAACCCCGCCTCCGGGCCAAGCGCTTGGTGCCGGGCCTGCTGTCGGATCTGCCGCGCAAGAACTGCTGGACGATCGCAGAGTGGGCCGGGGAGGCCACTCCGCACGGCATGCAGCATCTGCTGTGCAGGGGGTCACCCTCGCGATGCTGGCCCATGCTTTCCTCGCTGTCGTCCACGCCGACGAACACGCACACGGGACTGCTGCATGATCAGGTGACAGCGGGGTTATGCAGCCAGAGCTGCGGGTGGGGTCATGGTGGTCTCGTACTCGACGGGGGTCAATCGGCCC
>NZ_JBJDQT010000081.1:0-1081 GCF_044903565.1 Streptomyces sp. NPDC004065
TGTACTCGGCCGGGAGGTTGGTGACACGCCTACCGTCGGTTGTTGATCATGGGGGGACCTCCGGGCGTAGTGGAGATTGCCGTCTTCACTCACCTCGGAGGTCCTGGTGGCCCACGCTAATGCCCGGCTGACCTTTCACGGCAGATGCCTGCTGGTGCGTCGCGTCGTCTTCGACCGGCGTCCGGTCGCGCACGTCGCCAAGGAGCTGGGCGTCTCCCGGCAATGCGCTCATCGCTGGGTCAACCGCTACCGTGCCCACGGCTGGCCGGGGCTGCACGACCGCTCGAGCCGCCCGCACAGCTGCCCACGTCGCACCCCGGCCGAGGTTGAGGAACGCGTCCTTGAGGCCCGCCGACGCCTGCGCCGGGGACCCGAGCAGATTGCTGAGGCCACCCAGGTCCCGGCCCGGACGGTGAGCCGGATCCTGCGCCGCCACCACATGCCGCCCCTGGCGGCCTGCGACCCGCTGACCGGACAGGTGATCCGGGCGGTGCGCACCAGCGCCGCACGCTACGAGTACAACCAGCCCGGCGGCTTGGTCCACCTGGACGTCAAGAAGCTCGGGAAGATCCCCGACGGCGGTGGCTGGCGGGCCCACGGCCGCAGCGAGGACGTCCGGGGCCGGGGCATCGGCTACGACTACGTGCACGCCGCGGTCGACGATCACTCCCGCCTGGCCTACGCCGAGATCCTGACCGACGAGAAGGGCACCACCTGCGCGGCCTTCCTCACCCGTGCGGCCGCGTTCTTCGCCGGGCACGGCATCGCCCGCATCGAGCGCGTGATGACCGACAACGCCAGGAACTACCGCACCTCCGCCGCATTCCGCGACGCCTGCCAAGCCCTGGGCGCCAAGCAGAAGTTCACCCGTCCCCACTGCCCCTGGACCAACGGCAAGGTGGAACGCTTCAACCGGACTCTGCAAGCCGAGTGGGCCTACCACCAGGTCTTTGCCAGCAACGCCGAACGCGCCGACGCACTCGCGCCCTGGCTGCACTTCTACAACACTGGCCGCCGACACACTGCGCTCGGCGGCCAGCCACCGATCACCCGACTGTCACCAAAGTCATGACCGGGTACA
>NZ_JBJDQT010000082.1:0-1041 GCF_044903565.1 Streptomyces sp. NPDC004065
GGTGGCGACGGTGAAGGAGCCGTGGGCGCCCATCTCGCTTCCCTGGTCCCAGGTCAGGGACCGTCGGAGGTGGGCGGGCAGGGTCTGGACCGTGGTGACCAGAGCGTCCCGGACGCTTTCGGCGCCGTGGTCGCCCGGCAGGTGCAGCAGCATGACGTAGCGAGTGGCGCGCTCGACCAGAGTGCCGATGGCCGACTTCCCGTCCTTGCCGATGATCAGGTCGCCTTCCCAGTGGCCGGGCACGGCCCGGTCCTCCGCTTCCGCCGGCCGTTCGCTGATCATGACCATGGGGGTGGCGTATCGCGGCTGGCGCTGCTGGGCCTGGCGGCGGGGCTTGCGCCTGGCGCGTCCGGTGCGCAGAGCGCGGGTGAGTTCGCGGCGCAGCTCACCCCGGCCCTGGACATAGAGGGCCTGGTAGACCGTTTCGTGGACCACGTGCATCTCCGGCCGCTGGGGGAACTGGGCCCGCAGAGCCTGGCAGATCTGCTCCGGGCTCCACCGTATGTCCAGGTGGTCCTGGATGAAGTCCCGCAGCTGCGGGTTCTGGCCGATCTTTCCGGGCTTCGGACGGGGCCGGCGGGCATCGGCACGGGCCTGGGCCGCGTGCGGGCGGTACTGGCCGTTGACGGGGTGGCGGTTGCGGCGGATCTCCCGGCTGACCGTGGACGGGCTGCGGCCCAGTTCCGCGGCGATTGCCCGCACGGTCGCCTTCTCCCGCAGCCGGTCGGCGATGTGGATGCGGTCTTCCTCGCGCAGGTACCGGGACGGCCCGGAAGGCGCTGCCACCGTGTTGATCGGTGGCAGCGCCTTCCGGTTTCCGTATGCGTGACGCCCGTTGCGCCACTTCTGGCCGGTCCGCTCGTCGATCCCGACGATCCGGCACGCTTCCCGGTTGCTCACACCCTGCTGCATGAGCCGGGAGTATGCCTCCCGCTCCCGGGTGAGCTTCTTCCTGCCCTGAGGCTTCGTCCGGTCCTTACGGATCTCGAAGTCCATCGCATCCCCTGAACTGGGGTGTTGCAACGACTCCTAGAACCCAAG